>CALGLS010000015.1 GCA_937959375.1 uncultured Saprospiraceae bacterium | reverse complement strand
GATTTGTTTTGTTTGCCTGCTATCGCATTTTTTAAACACTTAGGACACTAAGGGCACTAAGCCTTCTATCGTGATCCTTGGTTTTGATAATCTTAGATTTCAACTCCCTACATAAAGCAATTCGACACACGCCTTTTTCTTGCTCTTCTATCATAACTTAATTGTTGTCAAATGTATAAAACAATCATCATTTCATTTTATCTTATACTTGCCATCGGCTGTAAGACTCCACAAGTTACAAGTCCGGAGGTAGTGGTTGAAGCTCCTCCTGCAACTGAACGCATCAATACGGATAGTAGCTTTGCTACACCTTACTTTGAGCTGGAGACAAAGGCCAAGCTCATTACCAGCGATAAGTTGCAACAATGCTATGTAGTGACTTCCAAAAACGAGTTAATCAAATACAATTCGGAAGGTACTGTACTTTTTAAATTCAACAACAATAGGATGGGTGACCTTGAGTGGGTCGATGCCACTGACCCTTTTAACCTTTTACTTTTCTACCCTGAATACCTCACCGTGATTACGCTTGACCGAACACTCAGCGCAACTGGAGAATATCCTTTATACGATTTAAACCTTGTTGAAATTAACGCGATTGCCATGTCAAACGACAACAACTTATGGCTGTTTGATCAAACCTCTTCGCAGATTACTAAAGTGAATCGGCAAGGAAAAGTTTTGAGCGAAAGCGGTAATCAAAATCTTCTATTGGGTAGTAAACTGCAACCTAATTTTATGGTGGAAAATAACAATCTCCTTTATGTAAATGATCCTGAAAAAGGTATTCTTGTTTTTGACAATTTTGCTACTTACATCAAAACGATTCCGATCAAAGGACTACAGCGATTTCAAATATTGACTTTGCCTTCGGGGCAACATTTGATTTTTGAGGAAGCAGATAAGATTTATGCTTTTCATTTGAAGTCTTTGTTGACAGAGGAGGTAAAATTGCCTTGCCCTTTTGTTAGTGGGGATCAAATTAGGGTGCAGAAGGATGTTTTGTTTTTGTTGAAATCTGGATGGTTGTATTTTTATAAGGTTTAAGTTTTTTTTCTTCTAACGTAGTTTTTACCCTACCGAATGAATTCGTTAGGCAGGCATGGAGACATAGAGAGAATAGAGGCCTTCTAACGTAGAGTGCATGGAGGCTCTTTTAGCTGAAGCTAAAATCGACTTGGAGTATATATAGTTCTCATCTCTTTATGGATGTCAAATAAAACTATTTATTTAAAAAAGTTGCTTAAACTAAAAATACCGAACACTGACTACAGCATTCGGTATTTTATATAATTTGATTGACCGCTAATTATTAGATGGTCATGATATCTTTTTCTTTTGCAGCGATCAATGCACCAATTTTTTCAACGTAGTGCTTCACATTTTTCTCTACTTCTGCCTCTTTTGTTTTGCCCATATCTTCAGACAAACCATCTTTCACTGCTTTCTTGATTGCTTCCATTGTTTTTTGACGAACGCTTCTCAAGCTTACCTTTGCATCTTCACCTAAGGCTTTTGATGTCTTTACCATATTAATACGTCGCTCTTCTGTAAGTGGTGGAATATTGATGATAATCAACTCACCATTGTTTTGAGGAGTAAGTCCAAGATTGGCAGCAAAGATGGCTTGCTCAACAGGTCCGATCATCCCTTTTTCCCAAGGTTGAATACTCAACATTTTTGAATCAGGAGTAGAAACGTTTGCGACCTGATTAAGAGGTGTGGGATTACCGTAGTAATCGACCATGATACCATTTAGCATTGCAGGCGAAGCTTTTCCTGCCCGAATTTTAGTTAATTCGCGCGAAAGATGCTCTAGCGCTTCTTCCATAAGTCCTTTTGACTTGTCTATCGTTTGATTAAGTTCTTCCATGATTTTAAACACATTTAAAAAGAAGTTGCAAGCAACCTCACACAAAGTAATGGGCCAAAAATAGTGATAATTAAGAGATTTTATAATTCAAGTTAATTTTTAGCCGATCGAAGTTGATCCTATTTGATCATAATCTCCATAAAAACAACGTCTATTTCTCTTCATTTGTTCTCATTTAGCAGTAGATCTTGAATGACTTCTCCAATAAAGCCCTTATTCAACATGCTATATCTTTTAATTTTTTGACCTTTGAGTACTCCACTAATTAAGGGAAATAATTTCAATTTTCATAAAACATAAGCCTTAAATCAACAAAAGCAAAGATCTCAAGTGGATGAAACCTTTGCTTTTGCAAAAAAATGCTTTTTATTTTTTTAGAAGTTGTAGATAACCTGGCCTCCAATAACTCGAATATCATTGAGCTTTTCCATTTCATGAACGATCTCGTTCATATCAAAATGAAGCGCCATTTCTTGATTATGCAAAGTGAGGTAATCACACAAGTCCGGAACTGCTTCTGGACGATCTCGGGTCTCAACAATCACTAGTCGTTTCTTTGACTCTTCTATCATCTGAATGAGTCGTCTCTTCCTTTCTTCTTCTCCAAACAATCCTCCTGGACCATGACCTTGTGAGTCAGTTCCTTCGCCTCTTCCTTTATCCTTTCGGCTACCTGTATCTTTTACAGTCTTATTACTTCTACGAACTCGGATGCAATATCGCCCTTGCTCATTAATGAATGCAAGTAAGGGATCCATTTCCTTATCGTTAGAGATAACAATGAACTCTACTGAGCGGTCAACCTTGTTATGTAATTTGCCTAATAAAAATACGATGTGATAATTCAAATTTTCAGTCCCAACGGTATCAACTGCAATCCACTTTACGCCGTCACCCAATTTTTGTATTTTGGTAACAAGTGAAAATGGAATCGTTTTATTATTGTCATTGATTAAAATGAAAAACTTGTCGCACACTTCGCGCAACTTCTTTACTTTGATTTTTTTCAAATTTTCATAATCAATGAAAATGTAGCGTTTAGGTTCTTTATCCATCGGTGAATGCAAGCGTATAATAAGGGGGGTAAAAAAATCGATTTTATATTCGGCCTGCTAAAATAATTTATTTATCTATTTTTTCATAAGAAACGCAGTATAATTTTAAACTATATGTTAATCTTTTAATCACTTGTACTACAACATGCAATAAATTAAGGATAATCAGCATGTAAAACAATTACTTCTTGCTTAAATTTCACATTTTACGCCTAGCTATCTGTTTGTGTTTTAACATCTTGACGCTCCAGAAGTTGAACTAATAACGACCTTAGTTCACAAAAAAATCCGAACTCTGAGTAAACAGAATTCGGATTTTTTTTGCGTAAGCTAAAAACTCAATTAGTCATTTGACACCATACTTAAAAGTAAGTAAAGCAAAATAACAAGTGATGATAGTGCTGCTGAAACGTAAGTCATCGCTGCCCACCATAATGCATCTTTAGCTCCTTCGTGTTCTTCATCAGTGGTTACCTCTGCCTGATCCAACCACGCTAAAGCGCGCTTACTTGCATCAAACTCGACTGGCAATGTAATGAAACTAAATAGTGTTGTAACTGCAAATGCAGCAATTACTACCAACATCAAAGATGGAATTGAACCTGCCATCATCAGTGCAAACATAAGCAAGTAGCCTTGTGCCATTGATGCTGCCTTTACCGCCGGCACTAAAGCCGAACGCATCTTGAGCATACTGTAAGCAGTGTCGTGCTGTACGGCATGACCAACCTCGTGTGCTGCAACTGCAACTGCTGCTACGTGTCGTCCTTGAAAAACATCAGGACTTAAAGAAACAGTCTTCGAAACAGGATTGTAATGATCCGACAAAAAGCCTTGTCCCATCACTACTTTTACTCCCTGAACATTATAATGACGGAGCATTTCTTCTGCGACTTCTTGGCCACTCATTCCGCTTCGTACACCTACCTGGCTATACTTGGCAAATTTACTTTTCAAACGCTTGCTAAAAAACATACCCACCATTGTGAGGGCACCTGCAAGCATGTAATAAATCATATAACTTGATCCCATAATTTTACTTTTTTTTAATCCAGCTCTAAAGAGCCTAAACATTTGAATATTAGATTATATCTGCTAATCTATAATTTTGACAGCATTAGACCTAAAACGTCACTAAATATTTAGTTAATTATTTTAAATTTCGTGTACGGTTGCAGTACTTCAGGTATAACAATTCCATCAGCCGTTTGGTTGTTTTCCAATAATGCCGCGACAATTCTGGCTAAAGCCAATGCACTTCCGTTTAATGTATGCGCTAGCTGTGTTTTTTTATTGGCATCTTTATAACGTAGTTTCATACGATTGGTTTGGAAAGTTTCAAAATTTGAAACAGAACTTACCTCTAGCCATCGTTTTTGAGCTGCAGAATAGACTTCAAAGTCGAATGTTAGAGCAGAGGTAAAACCAAGGTCCCCACCGCATAATCTGAGAATTCGGTAAGGAAGTTCTAATTTTTTCAGTAAACCTTCTACATAACTCACCATTTCAGTGAGGGTTTCGTAAGACTTATCTGGGTGTTGAATTTGAACGATCTCAATTTTATCGAATTGGTGTACTCTATTCAAGCCTTTCACATCCTTTCCATATGAGCCTGCTTCTCTACGAAAGCAAGGAGTATGCCCCGTTAATTTGATCGGGAAATCAGATTCTTTAAGAATAACATTTCTGTAAATATTAGTGATGGGTACTTCTGCAGTTGGGATAAGGTAAAGATCATCTTTTACTGCGTGATACATCTGTCCTTCCTTATCTGGAAGTTGGCCAGTAGCTCTTGCGGTATCTTCGTTGACTAATAAAGGCGGAATAATTTCTTCATAGCCTGCCTCATGTGCTTCGTCTAGGAAAAAATTGATCAGTGCACGTTGAAATTTTGCACCTTTTCCTCTGTACAAAGGAAAACCTGCTCCTGTAATTTTTACACCTAGGTCAAAGTCAAATAGGTTATATTTTTTCGCTAATTCCCAATGAGGAAGCGCGTCTTCTCCCATATCAGGAAGCTCACTAACCCAGTCTTGACTTACTTCATTATCTTCATCAGAGTTCCCCTTAGGAACAGAATGGTGTGCAACATTGGGGATCCCAAGTAATAAGTCGGTTAATTTAGTGTCAATAGCGTTTGCACGTTCTTCTAAGCCACTATTTTGAGTTTTTAAGTCTGTTACTTTATTTTTTAAAGCTTCAGCGGCATCTTTCTCTCCTTTTTTAAAATGATGACCGATTTCCTTAGCAAAAGCGTTTAATTGAGACCTCATATCATCCAATTCTTTCTGATTTTGCTTTCTTTCATCGTCTAACTGGATTACTTCATCCACGATCCCCAGTTTATCTTCTGGAAAGTTCCTTACTCTTAACCCCTTGATAACGAGGTCTTTATTTTCTCTAATGAAGTTTAGTCGCAACATAAATTTGAATTATTTTTTTGGTACAATATATGATAGCTTAATTTGATGTATAGTGTTCAGGTTATCAAATTAGTGGCTTGTAATTTAAAATCTTTTATTTTTTTGCAAAGATACTATTTGGATTTAAAAATAAAATGTATTTTTGCGATACTGAAAGATAGTGCATACCCGTTTGATAAGTAAGAAAGAATAAACAATTCTCCACAACATCAAACGATTTCCTCCTAAGTCCCCACTTATAATTCTAAGATTCTCAATAAATACAAGGGTAAAGAGTAGTTTCACACAGGTGGCTTGTTTTTCATGTTAATTGGATTCTGGTGTTTTGACATATCTTCTTTTATACAGAGCAAGTCCTCAAAAAGTTCCAAGTCGAAAATACTTCAACAATAAATAATTATCCTATAACCTACTACTATACTTGAGGATGCATAACACTTGCATTTTCCGTTCCTATAATTAAAACATACTAATTTTTATACATGTACGATATATTGCAGTTAAATGAAATGCTTGTACCAGATTTGAAAGAGATAGCTGAAAAGCTTGAGCTGAAAGGGTACAAAAGAATGAATAAACAAGAATTGATTTATAAAATTCTTGACGAACAAGCCCTGGCCAACGAAGGAAAAGGCCAATCTAAGTCAAAAAAAGACAGTAAGATGAGCAAAAACAACGAAGACGATAAAAAGCCCACGGAAAAGAAAAGACGTGTTCGACGGAAAGTTGTGGCTAACGACATGCCTAAATTCACAGCTAGTGAAGACGATGATGAAGAACCAGAAGCTGAGACTGAAACTGCTCCAGAAAAAGAGGAAGTAAAGGAAGAGGAGCCGAGAGCAAAAGAAGATTCTGAAAGGGTTGTCAGAAAAGAAGAACCTCGGAGAGATAGTAGAGACAACAGAGGGAACGACAGGCACAAAAGAAATGATGATGGTAAGTTCAATATTGAACTAGATGGCATTATCGAAGGAGAAGGAATTCTCGAAATGATGCCCGATGGTTACGGATTTTTGCGCTCAGCTGATTACAACTACCTTACCTCTCCAGATGACATTTACGTCTCTCCTTCTCAAATAAAATTATTCGGTTTAAAAACAGGTGATACTGTAAAAGGTGCAATTCGCCCTCCAAAAGAAGGTGAAAAGTATTTTGCATTGTTACGTGTTTCTATCATAAATGGTCTCGAACCACAAAACGTACGAGACAGAGTTCCTTTCGATTATCTAACGCCACTTTTCCCTACAGAAAAATTCACACTAGTGTCTTCTCCTACTGGTAAAGATTATGGTCCAAGAATGATCGATTTGTTTACTCCTATTGGTAAAGGACAACGTGGATTGATCGTAGCACAGCCTAAAACAGGTAAGACCTTCTTACTAAAAGATGTGGCTAACGCGATTTCGAAAAACAATCCTGAATGTTATATGATCATACTTCTGATTGACGAACGTCCTGAGGAGGTAACAGATATGCGTCGTAGTGTAAATGCAGAAGTAGTGGCTTCTACTTTTGATGAACCTGCTGACAACCACGTACGAGTTGCTGGTATCGTTTTAGAAAAAGCAAAACGATTAGTAGAAAGTGGACACGATGTAGTTATTCTACTTGATTCAATCACTCGTTTGGCAAGAGCTTACAACACTGTTGCTCCAGCCTCTGGTAAAGTACTTTCTGGTGGTGTGGAAGCAAATGCACTTCACAAGCCTAAGAAATTCTTTGGTGCTGCTCGTAATATTGAACACGGTGGTTCATTGACTATTTTGGCAACAGCCTTGATCGACACTGGTTCTAAGATGGATAGTGTAATCTTCGAAGAATTTAAAGGTACTGGTAATATGGAACTACAGCTTGACCGCTCATTGGCCAACAAGCGTATGTATCCTGCCATTGACCTTACTAAGTCAAGTACACGTCGTGAAGACCTGCTTTTGGACAAGGATACGCTACAACGTATGTTTATCCTGAGAAAGCATTTGTCTGATATGAAGCCGGATGAAGCGATGGAATTCCTAAGAAAACACATGCTTCATACCTCAACTAACGATGAATTTCTACAAACAATGAATAAATAAGGCAATAAAAGCAGATTAATGCTTCATTTAGCTTGTCTATTTGTTGAATATACTTTACCTTTGTCGCCCAGTTAAAAAAAGATAATTAATTTCCCGAAAGGGATTAAAATATAGTTCAAGATGAAAAGGACGTTCCAACCTTCAAAAAGAAAGAGAGTTAACAAGCACGGTTTCAGATCCAGAATGGCTTCTAAGAACGGTCGCAAAGTAATTGCACGCCGCAGAGCTAAGGGACGTCATAAACTGACAGTTTCTGACGAGAAGCACGTTAAGTAAGCGCTACTCTCTATAATAATTGCAATGGCAACTTCAGCTTCAAAGGTATTTTACCGCTTGAAGCTAAAGTTGCCATTTCTATTTAAGGCCACTCCTACGCTATCTTCTCAATAATAGAGCTCCACTAAAGATAAGATTCTATCTTAATCAATCATTTCAAAGTTAATTTGTAATTTAAAGCCTTTACTAGTGTAAGTGTTTGGACCAACCAATATGCCTGATTTAACTTTCAAAAGAAAAGAACGATTAAAAAGTAGAAAGATACTGAGCCAGCTTTTTTCAAAAGGAGCTTCTTTCAGCGCCTTTCCCTTACGGATTGTCTGGACGCCCATCCTTAATCCTCAAAGCGATGCACCTGCCCAAATGGCACTCAGTGTACCAAAGAAAAAATTCAACAAAGCAGCACATCGAAACCTACTCCGTCGACGTATCAGAGAAGCATATCGTCTCAACAAACACTCGCTCTACGAAAACATTGCCGACTGCCAGCACCAATATGGCTTCATGTTTATTTATGTAGCTAAAGAAGCGCTTCCGTTTGAAAAAATTGAAGGAGCTATGATCCATAGTTTAAAACGACTATCTAGAGAATTGAATAAAGTAGATGCAACTATTGGTGATTGAATTGCACCATTTTAAGACGAGGAGATGAAGAATGAATGTGGAGAAGGTTGACCAGCCAATCAACTATTAAGATATTTGGTTCTTAGACAAATCCCGTGGTATAGCCCAATGATAAAATAAAATCAACGTTTCCTTCGGTCACTTTTGCTTTCATTTTAACATTGTCCACGGGATTTGTCAAAGAACGAGATATTTTAACTGTTGTCTTTTATAAGAAAAATTTAAACTTAATTCTCGATCTTCCAACTCCCTACTGAAAACCAAAACCATAAAATCTATGCGACTTCTAAATCTACACATATTTTTATTTTTCCTTCTTTTTTCCTTGAGTAGTAATCATGTGGATGCACAAAAGGTTCTCCAACTAGAAAAGATTAATAGTCTCAAAGTAAAAAAATATTACATCGGTGATGTCCTCACCTTTCAATTAAAGGGAGAGGGAAATACCTGGTTTACTGAAGCGATTGAAGACATCTACCAAGAAAAGGGAATGGTCCTGTTTGCTCATCGTGCAGTAGATGTCGAAGACATTACAGCGATTCGTTCCTTTCGTGTTCGATATCAATCAAAGCCATTTATAAAAAGCTTAAACGTATTTGGATTGAGCTGGGGCGTCTTGTCATTACTAAGCCCCTTAGCTGGCACACCGCTCACTTGGGCTGCAGCTATTGTACCTGCTGCATCATTTGCGCTTGGAGGAATCATACGGATTCTTTTTAGACATCGAACTTATAAGATTGGGAAGAAACGTCGAATGCGTTTATTGGATATGGATCGGGAGTCGTTTTTCAGACAGGGACCTTGAGGAAATAGAATTAGAATGGGAATTAGAATTAGAATTAGAATGTCCAGCTAACGTAGTTCTAGGGTCGAGCGAAAACTGATACTGCAACTTTGACTTTGACTAAAAAAAGGGGAATGTGAATGTGAATTTCTCTTCCACCGTGAATACTTATCAGTTTATTTGAGAAAGAATTCAACTTAATCCCACACGTCAAACAAGCATTCTAATTGACAAGCCCCATCAAAGCCAACTCATACCCTTTCAATCCCATTCCGACAATAACACCTGCACACTTTTCAGAAAAATAAGAATGATGTCGAAAAGCTTCGCGCGCATGTACGTTACTGATATGTACCTCTACCACTGGCGTTGAAATAGCACCGATAGCATCCGCAATTGCAATGGAAGTATGGGTGTAAGCACCTCCATTTATAATAATACCATCATAATCAAATCCAACTTCATGTAGTTTATCTAACAAGACACCTTCGTGATTGCTCTGAAAGTAGGTGAGTGAGACATTCGGATACTTCTCAACCAAAGTACCAAAGTAATCGTCAAAAGTTTGAGTGCCATAGATTTCTGGCTCCCGCTTTCCCAGTAGATTCAGATTAGGTCCGTTGATGATGATGATTTTTTTCATAATCTAATGTGGTTTTGTTTTAAGACGGGAGTCCGAAGACGGAAGTCCGAAGTTTCTCTTCTAACGCAATTCGCGATCGCGGGAAACTTCGGTCTTCGGACTCCCGACTTCGGTCTTCCAACTCCCTACACAAAAAATCGTGCCTTGCAAGATATAACTTATGCAAGGCACGATTAATTATTGAATACAAAATATTTATTTCAGATTTAGTTTGCCATTTCTGACAAAAACTTAATTCGTACAAGTTGTATTTCTTCCATAGTAATATCATCTTCCTCTAGCTCTTCATATGCTTCATCAATTGAATCCGTTTCAGCTTCCATGAAGTAATCGTACACATCCAATCGCGAATTCTCATCCACGTTTTCTTCAATGTAGTAATCGATGTTCAACTTTGTACCTGAAGCTACAATCATGTCTAGTTCATATAGCAACTCTTCCATTGAAAGGTCATTGGAACTTGCAATATCGTGAAGTGGAATCTTTCGATCAATTCCCTGAATGATATTAACTTTCACCTTCGACTTATTTGCGATTTGCTTTACAACAAAATCAGTTGGTCGGTCAATATCATTTTCTTCTACATAATCTGCAATCGTTTCAATAAACGGCTTAGCATATCGAATCGCTTTACCTTTACTTACTCCAGTAATCTTAGCCATGTCATTCATGCTAATTGGATACTGTGTAGCCATATCTTCTAAAGAAGGATCTTGGAAAATTACATATGGAGGAATATTATTTTTCTTAGCGATTTGTCGACGTACATCCTTCAATAAAGACATCAACGTTTTGTCCAAAACAGCTGTCTTACCAGCTGGCTCGTAGTTGTCTGCTGTTTCTTTATCGTAATCGTGGTTGACAGAAACCATAACTGAGGTTGGATTCTTCATGAATTCCACACCTGCCGGATTCAATCGCAGTAAACCATATTTTTCGATATCCTTATAAATAAGGTCGTTGAGTAATGCATTACGGAAGATAGAGTGCCAATAGTTCTCATCGTGATCTTTTCCAACACCATACATTTCTAACTTATCTTGTTTGAAGTTGGTCATCTCCTGCGACTCCTTCCCCATTATAAAATCAACTAGCATTTTAATTCCGTAATTTTCATTCAATTCCTGTATCGCAACTAGCGCTTGTCTCACATGTTCCTTTGCTTCAATTCTTTCTTTTGGATTGCGACAGTTATCACACATCTTACTACAACCATCTTCATGGAAAACTTCTCCGAAGTAGTGCAACAAGAAGCGACGACGACAAGAAGCCGTTTCTGTGTAAGCAATAATCTCTTGCATCAATTGCGATCCCATTTCTCTTTCCGCCACAGGTTTGTCACGCAAGAATTTTTCTAATCGCTGAATATCTTTGTAAGAATAGAAAGCCACACATCGTCCCTGCAAGCCATCTCTACCTGCACGACCCGTTTCTTGATAATAATTTTCAATACTCTTTGGAATATCATAGTGAATTACAAACCGTACATCTGGCTTATCGATTCCCATTCCAAAAGCTATAGTCGCAACGATAACATCAACATCTTCCATTAAGAATTGATCCTGCGTTCTACTTCGAGTTTTTGCATCAAGGCCTGCGTGATAAGGTGCAGCTCTGACATCATTTACTTTTAGGAATGCTGCAATCTCTGCTGCCGATTTTCGACTTTGTACGTAAACGATACCTGATTGACCAGGAATCTCTTTTACGATCTTTACAATACTACGCAGGGTTTGATCTTTCTTTCCTTTTGGACGAATTTCGTAAAACAAGTTGTCCCGATTGAAAGAAGAAACAAAATTATTCAAACCTGTCATATTTAAGTTCTTGACAATGTCTGAGCGAACCTTTGGAGTTGCTGTAGCAGTAAGTGCTATGATTGGAATTTCTTTATCAATAGAATCGATCATCGTTCTGATCCTTCTGTATTCTGGTCGGAAATCATGTCCCCATTCTGAGATACAGTGTGCCTCATCAACGGCTACGAAAGAGAGTTCAACCGTTTTGAAGAATTCAATGTTTTCTTCTTTAGTGAGTGTCTCAGGAGCGATAAAAAGTAATTTAGTTTTACCTTCTTCGATATCACTTTTTACTTTTTTAATTTGCCCTCTGGTCAATGATGAATTTAAGAAGTGTGCGACATCATCATCTTCGCTATGTGCTCGGATAGAGTCTACTTGATTTTTCATCAATGCAATTAATGGTGAGATCACAATTGCAGTACCATCCATCATTAAAGCTGGCAATTGGTAACAGAGCGATTTTCCTCCGCCTGTTGGCATAATGACAAATGTATCTTTCCCTTCTAATACACTTTTTATGATTTCTTCTTGTTCACCTTTAAATTTATCGAAACCGAAGTGATCATTAAGTGCTATATAGATTGATTCGTTAGTTGCTACCATCATTTTATTTAAGTCCGTGGATTTAAAAAGTCGACTATTTTTTCTTACCCTTACATATAAAATAGAATCACCGTGCACTTTTTTTAGGCAGGTCTACTAAGTTTAGTAAGGATGGTTTTCTCATGCTTTAAAATTCTAAAAAATGAATTTTGTTTAAGCTGTCCTTAAAAATAACATTTTTTTTGGAAACCAAAAGTAAATCGACTTAAAGTTTTTGTGTAATCTTTATCAAAGGTTAGATTAATAACGATAGGTTTTTGAGTGTCAAAATCAGTATTTAATTTTACCAACAATAATTAATATATAAGACAATTATTTTTTCGTTGTTAGTAACGAATCAAAATCGATTTAATTATGTGGCCTGATTTCTAAGGCTGTCAAAAATACAAAATTTAATTGTGAAAAACAAAGAGAAAATTCAGGCAGTTGCACTACGAACAATAGAGATAGAAATGGCCACAATCCGTGACTTAAAATCGAGCATTGATGAAGATTTTAACAAATGTATAAATGCTATATTCGAATCAAAAGGTCGCGTCATTTTTACAGGAATTGGGAAGAGCGCAATCATTGCTCAAAAGATCGTTTCAACATTAAATTCGACTGGCACACCTTCTGTTTTCATGCACGCTGCTGACGCCATACACGGTGATCTTGGGATGATTACATCTGAGGATATTGTATGTTGCGTTTCAAAAAGTGGAGAGACTCCTGAGATCAAAGTGTTGGTTCCATTACTTCGAAACTTAGGCAATACACTGATAGGAATGGTCGCTCGAAAAGAATCTTATTTAGGCATGAATGCTAACTTTGTACTACACACTCCTGTGACACAGGAAGCAGACCCTAACAATTTAGCTCCGACCGCAAGTACAACTGCCCAGATGGTTTTGGGAGATGCCATGGCTTCTTCTCTTCTTGCATTACGCGGTTTTACCCAACAAGATTTTGCACAATTTCATCCTGGCGGTACATTAGGCAAACAACTTTATTTGCGGATTCGCGACATTTATCCAAAAAATGAAAAACCACTTGTATATCCCGATACAAACATTAGAGCAACTATTGTCGAAATGACTTCTAAAAGACTTGGCGTTACGGTTGTTGTTGATACCTCAAATCGGGTAGTTGGCATTATTACCGACGGTGACTTACGACGCATGCTCGAACGAGAGGAAGAAACGAGAGGACTTCTGGCAAAAGAAATCATGACTAGCAATCCCAAAACAATAGAGGCCAATGAACTCGCTGTAAAAGCTCTTGAAATAATGCGCATCAACAGCATCACTCAATTGATCGTAGTAGATAATGACAAATACGTTGGCGTCATCCACCTGCACGATCTGATTAGCGAAGGACTTATATAAGATCGGCCATCATTCAAACCGCTTCCATGAGAGCCCAACACATCAGCTTCTTTTTTATCTGTCTTTTTGTCTTCGCTTGCGCAAAAAAAGAAAGACAACTCACTCCTGCTTTTTATCATTGGCAAACGCAACTCCAACTTAGTCCGCTTGAAAACACTTACATCGATAGCCTCCATATTAAAAGACTCTATATTAAGTTTTTTGATGTAGACCAATCTGATGGCCCAGAAAAAACTAAAGCAATGGCCCAGCTAAAAGCCAATCATTTCAAAAAAAAGAATATTGAAATAGTTCCAACCGTATTCATCACCAATCGAACGCTTTACAATTTAAACGAAGGTGATTTAGACCAACTCGCCAAACAGATTTATACTAAAATAAAAACACTACGAAACAGTTTTGACGAAAGTCCTTTAAACGAAATTCAGATTGACTGCGACTGGAGTTTAAAAACTAAGGACAACTACTTCTTTTTGCTTCGTCAATTACGCAAACAATTTGAATCGAAGGAAACAACGCTTTCTGCAACGATTCGCTTACACCAGATTAAGTTTT
>CALGLS010000014.1 GCA_937959375.1 uncultured Saprospiraceae bacterium | reverse complement strand
CATTTAATTGCAAATCAATGTTTTATGAACCTCGCGTCCAATTTTAGAATTCAGTTAGCTCGCTAAACTCATTAAAAAATTGTTAGCGAGAACCATAAACTCTTGATTTTCATAGGAAACTAAATTTAAACATGCTCTAATGATATAACGTCATAAAGTGGTATTGCAACATATTTCCGGCCAAATTATTCATTTTTGGCTTAGGATTCAGCATTCATGACCATTTCTTGCTGGCGAATAGACTCATTGTGAATGACTTGTATGAGTGCTTTGGCAAATATTTCCGATAATCCGGCATCTATGGAAGCGCTTACACGGTCGTCAAAAAGTTTAGACCAGCGGTTCATCTGTAGGATGGTGACGCCATTTTCCTTCTTGTAGCGACCTATCTCGCGAACAACTTCCATGCGTTTGACAAGCAATTCGATGGAATCTCTGTCTAAGCTATCGATATCTACTCGAAGTGCTTCAAGGTTAGCCAAAAAGTCAACATTGTCGGTCAGCGTTTTTCTGCGAATGAGATTTTTTAGTAATTGGCCAAGTCCTTCTGGAGTCACTTGCTGAAGGGCATCGCTTAGTGCTACATCTGGATTGATGTGTGTTTCAATCATGAGTCCGTCAAAGCTTAGATCAAATGCTTTTTGAGAAATTTGGCTGAGGAGTTCTCGTTTGCCGCAAATGTGGCTCGGGTCACAAATGATCTCGATGTTGGGGTAACGTCGTTTGAATTCAATTGGGATTTCCCAAAGTGGTTGGTTGCGAAAGGGAGCCGATTTTGTAACTGAGAACCCGCGATGTATTAAAGCGATTTTATTGATTCCTGCATCGAGAAAACGTTCAACCGCACCAATCCATAATTCAAGATCAGGATTGACAGGGTTTTTGATCAAAACAGGAATGTCGTGGCCTTTTAATGCGTCGGCAATTTCCTGGACCGCAAATGGGTTTACAGTTGTTCGTGCTCCAATCCAAAGGATATCAATTTTATGATCAAGGGCTTCCTTTACATGTTTAGCATTAGCTACTTCAATGGTAACGGGTAGTCCATTTTTGTTTCCTGCTTTTTTGATCCAAGGTAGACCAACATTACCAACTCCTTCGAATGATCCAGGTCGAGTTCGTGGTTTCCAAATACCCGCTCGCAATATTTGTGCACCTTGTTCTGTGGCACCTTTGCATGATTGCAAAACTTGCGTTTCGGTTTCGGCGCTGCAAGGTCCAGCAATGATTAATGGAGCCTTGTCGGAATTAATGTTTAATCCCCAGTCTTTTATTTTGATTGTATTCATTTCGAAGCTTAAATAAGAGCGCTAAAATAGAAAATGGTCACTAGCTATTATAGCTAATGACCATTTCTCTTATTAAGTTTAAATCTAGCGGACTTATTTCTTTATTTTTAAGTCAGCGAGATATTTAGTTGCGTCTTTAGAGCCGTTTTCCGCAGCTTCTTGGAAGTTTTTGCGGTAACCTCTTTTTCCTGCTTTGTGCAAAGCTACAGCGCGGTAGTAGAGTTTGTCACAGTTAGGGATTTTGTCGTTTCCTTCCTGAAGGCTTGAAGAAGCTTCGAAAGCAGCAGCAGCTTCTAAGTATTTTTCAAGTTTAAGAAGTGTTTTTCCATATTGGAATAATACACTTCTTCTCCAGTTGAATTCAGGATTGTCTGGTTTGAATTTACGATTACTAAAGAATTTAAAATCTTTAGCCGCTTCCTCAAACTCACCTAATTGTACGAGGTATCCACCTTTTTTTCTGCGTGCAGTCCAGTAAATAGATTGTAGTGGGATGGAAGTTTTTATCGTTTGTTCCAAATCAGCTACTGCACCTTTCAAGTCTTTTTTATTGATAGCTAACTTCACCATAGCACGACCATAGTACGCCTCTGGATGCGTGTTGGATAGGTCGATACTTTTAGAAAAGTCGTAATGTGCGTCTTCGTAATTTTTAAGCATGAAATTGACGTGGCCTCTACGCTCATAAGCTTGAGCGTGTCCTTCGTGCTTTTCAATGGCTTGAGTAAGTGCTTCAACAGCTTCTTCTTCTTTGCCTTTTGATTCACTTAATTCGCGACCTCTTAGAAAAGCTTGAACAGCTTGTCTTTCACTTTTAGGTTCAACGATACCATGATGTAAGATTTTACCTTCTTCTGTCATCCATCCACCAAAGTTACCCGACACAGCAAATTGAGCTACGTATTCAACTAAGCTCATAGTGTTTTTCCAGCTCTTTTTAGAGCCTTGTGTGATAAAACGTGGAACAGATAAAGAGTAGGAATTGCCGTCGAAAATTTCTTCTTCAACGAGTAGTACATCGGATTTGTAATAATTTTCTACCCGATGTTGGTACATTTTAAGCACCTTGTCATAGCTCCTTGCATTGCCGAATTCAAGGCGCCCTTTAAAAATTGATTTGTAAGTCATCTTGCTGCTGTTTGAGGAAAATTTAGTAATTCTTGTCTGTAAGTCGTAAAATAAGTCATTAGTGTTTCAGAGAGAAGCAAAAATATGATGGCCTTTAAACTTAAAAAAGATTAAGGCTTCTCAACTGAGCGTAGTTCCTCAAAAAATTGCTTTTAGTACTATTTTGTTCGGCAGGTTATTAACTAGCCCTTCAAATAAACGTACAAATTATAAGGTAACGTATGTTGTTTCCAACTAATGTTACGCAATTAATACGCGCAGTTCTCTCATAGGTCGATAAATGTTACTTATACACCCTCGAAAAGGGCTTTAGTTGATGGGATTGTCACTGTTTACTATTCGAAAATAAGTAAGATACAAAAATAGTTAAAAATTTTGGAAATGTCAATAAAAAGGTAAATCTTGTGCCCCTTTTAAATAAATTTTATTTTTAATATATGTTAATGTCTGGTGCTTAGTCAGCATTATATGGACAGGTTTTAGCATATTCTGGTCGGAATCTAGCTGATATTAAACATTAGACCCATACTTTGCATCCCTCAGTACAGTTGGTGCAGATCTCAATCTTGTCACGACCCTGAAGTAGTTGACTCCTAAACTGATGATACAATTCTCCTTGCCATAATTCTTTGAAAGAATTTTCTTTTAAATCACCTAAGCGATGAATCGCATCTTTGTCGAAGCAACAGGGGACGACCATCCCGTCCCAGGTAATGACACAGGAGTGCCATAGTTTCCAGCATTGATTTAATAATTCATTTTTTACAACAAACTTGCCTTCTTCGTTTTGACGATATCTCGCGTATTTATCTATGGTTGGAATTAGCGGATTACCATTTTCGTAATCATAAACCTGTGCTGACTTTAGTTTGACTTCGTCAATACCGATCTCTTCTGCTAGTTTATATATTTCAGGAATTTGGTGTTCGTTTGGCTTGACCACTAAAAACTGGAAGACGATATGTGGTGTAGCAGATTTAAGTTTCTTTTTCCACTTAACAACATTTCGTGCACCTTGAAGAACAGTTTCTAATTTCCCCGCCTTTCTATAATTTTCATACACTTCTTGTGTTGTTCCATCCACTGAAATAATTAATCGGTCAAGGCCAGATCGAATGGTTTGCTCCGCGTTTTTGTCATTTAAGAAATGGCCATTAGTAGACGTGATGGTATAGATACCTTTGTCATTGGCATATTTTACCATGTCGAGAAACTTGGGATTGATATACGGTTCACCTTGAAAATAAAAGATGAGATACATTAGTTCCCGATAGAGTTCATCAATCGTTTTTCGAAAGAAATCTTCTTTAAGATTACCTGTTGGGCGAGAAAATGCTCGGAGGCCACTAGGGCATTCAGGGCATCGAAGATTACAAGCGGTGGTAGGTTCCACTGAAATGGTGATCGGGGTACCCCATTGGATTGGTTTACCCATCCATCGAGTTAAGTGGAAAGAAGACAATACCTTAGCGGCATTCCAAAGGCGAGAAATCCTTTGTTTGCGAATAAAGTTAAAGGTGTCTTGTATATATAGTTTTGCCATTTTAAAATGGGTCGTTATGTTGAATCTTTAAATAAATTCTAAGTCAAAAGTAGTACTAAAAGGTAAGAGCTCAGGAATTTAACGCTTCTTTCTACCAAATAAGTAATTTCTAATTATTGCGATTAATACCCTAAATGTGGGATTGTTCCAAAGCTGAGGTTCTTTTATCTTTGGATTCCCTCGAATGATGAACGATTAAAGAAAGATTTTTTGACACTAAGGCTAAGAAAGAATCTTTAATTCAAACAAGGACTTGAAAAACAAGCACTATGAAAATATTGTATCTCACTTTAGTATCGCTATTTGCGTTTGTTGACAATCCCCCCTCATTCTCACTTACAATTAACCAAAATTTAGTACTAACCAATCAGATTTCAACCATCATTCTCGATTTTGAAGGTGAAATAGATATTGTTGAGACGATTGGAAATGAAATAAGTATTGAAACGGAGCTGATTTCTTCACATGCATCTGTCATGAAATATCAAGAAAACAAGCGACAGTTTAAAATTGTTCCTTCTTTTGACACTTATGATGGGAGAGAAATGGTTTTAAAATCCAAAAAGATCAATACCAGTATTTTTGTTAATGGAGAAAAGCAACACACCATAAAGAAATATAAAATTAGTATACCCGCTCATATTCAAGTGGTGAAAAAAAATTGATTAAATAATTCTAAGATCTACTTCTGACCAATAGGGGAGCCGCGTTGAGAAACCGGTTCCTTTATTTTTTTAACAACTCTTTTGTCCATTACCAAGCTTTCTTACCTTTGCGCTGTATTTTTGGCAAAGAGGGTTTGAAGTATGGTGGTCGGAAACTCCGTATTTTGTATATCCTTAAAATTTTCAAACCTTAACTCTTTCAACCTTTCAAATAAATTTGAAACCAATAAACACGTTTATATGTTAAACTGGTTAAAAAATATTTTTGGATTCAACAAAACTCAAGCAGAACCTGACCCTATGAAGTATTTAATTGCAGGCCTCGGAAACATGGGAGCTGAATATGATGGGACCCGACACAACGTGGGGTTTGACGTAGTAGATCTACTCGCTAAAGAATTTGATGTACCTTTTAAGAACGATACACAAGGCGACATCGCGGAATTCAAGTTTAAAGGGCGAACCTTTATTTTGCTCAAGCCATCTACCTACATGAACCTAAGTGGTAAGGCTGTCCGGTACTGGATGCAAAAGAAAAACATACAACGTGAAAATTTACTAGTAGTCGTAGATGACAAAAACATCCCTTTTGGAACGATGCGTTTACGTGGAAAAGGAAATGACGGTGGACACAACGGATTGAAAGATATTAATCAAACGGCTGGTGGAAATAATTACGCGCGTATTCGATTCGGAATTGGAAGCGAATTCTCTAAAGGTCGTCAAGTCGATTTTGTTTTGGGAAAATGGTCGAATGAAGAAAAAGAACAATTGCCAGCATTACTTCGAACAGCAGCAGACATGGTCAAAGGTTTTGGGACCATCGGACTTCAATACACGATGAGCCAGTTTAACAGTAAGAAAAAGAAAGATAAAAAGGATAAGGAAGATGCTAAGTAGTTTTTAACTTTTTGAGTAAATCTCCTACTGCATTTTTTAATGGATATTCGTTTTTCCTTTTATTGACAAACCCTGTGAAATTTTCCAGCTCTTCAAAGGCTTTTCCTAGGTCAAGCTCTTTTTGATTTTGACTTAAGAAAACACGGTTTTCATGAAAATACTTTCCTAAGTATTCTTGTTCCGTCTGACCTGGAGTAGGAATAAGTATGGCTGTTTTTTCAAGCGCTGCGAGATCCATTATAGTGCTGTATCCCGATCTTGAAACAATATATTTACTAGAAAGAATTGCTGCATTTAAATCATCAGAAGTAAGATGACCTACCAGCTCTATGTTTTTTTCGATTTGTATTCTTTTGTCATCATCCATTTTTCCACGTACAATCAAGAATGAATGATTGAGTTGTTTTGCTTGTTGCAAAATTACTGTTTCTAAATACGTGCGTTGAGGTTCAGGGCCAGAAAGAATAACCAGTACATCTCGTTTAGTAGTATGCTCATTTTTTATGCTAAATCGAGACAAGGGACCAACATAACTGAGCTTAGAAATCGGAGATGGAAATGACAAGTCTCCCGACAGTCGAGCCCCATCTTTGTAGTCCGGAACCCAACAGAAATCAAAAGCTCGGATCATTTTTTTATTCCAAAATGCCAGCGCCTTTTCAGCAAGTAGAAACGGAGCTTTGATATTGAGTTGATGGGTCATAAAAACATTGTAGGTCGACGCACTATAGCATCCAAATCTATTGTCAGAAATGATCGCTTGGAAATTATGTTGAGCTACGATTTGTTTTATCGCCTTATGCTCCGCTCGGATGGCTTTCCTAATTTTATTTGCCTGCGAAAGCATGTTGAAAGCCATATTGGAAGTCGGATATTTAATGTCAAAGGTAGGAAGTTCAAAATGTTGGAGATCAGGATATTCTTTTTGCAATAAATGCAAAGCCCCACCGTCAGAAGCAAGCCCAAGCTCCGCACCCTGTGCCACTAACTCGTCAATCACAGGCATGCATCGGGTGGCGTGGCCTAGTCCCCAATTGAGTGGAGCGATGAGTATTTTTGGATTTGAATGTGCTTTTGCCAAATTAGTGGGTCGTTAAAGATTAAATTTGTCGAGGCAATTACCTACCTTGCAAAGTAACAAATCCATGTCAACAATGTATAGCAAATCTAAAATAACCTATTGGCTCTTTTGTGCATTGCTCCTACTTTTGGTAGTGGCTTGCCGAGCGACAGACTGCGGTTGCCCCAAATAAGGTTTGTGATTTCTAGCCTAGATCAAACCAAAACATGTTTTTTCTCGTTTAAGTAAGTGTGTCGTATAAATGGCAGACCAAATAATGACTTCGGCCTTCGGACTTTCGTTTGCCAACTTAAAGCGATGAGAGAGATAGTTCTCGTGTATCACAAAGAAGAAAATCTATTTAATGAAGGGAGTATTTCGTGTAGCAACAATTTCGGGGATACCAGTCCAAATTCACTGGTCGTTCAGTTTACTCTTTTTCTGGGTTTACTATGAAGGCAACAAGTTTGGAATGCAATGGAACGAGATGTTGATTTTTGGTAGCTTAATTATGGCCTTATTCTTTTGTGTTGTGCTGCATGAGTTTGGGCATGCCTTCTCTGCCCGTTATTATGGTGTCGGTACGCGCGACATTACGCTTTCTCCAATAGGAGGAGTAGCTCGTCTTAATCAAATGCCAGAGAAACCAATTCAAGAGTTCATGGTAGCTTTGGCCGGCCCAATGGTGAATATCGTTATTGCTGCTTTTTTAGGCATCGGTCTTTGGTTATTTGCGTCAAGCCCTTGGCCGGAATTTGATGGGACCATGCCAGAGTTTTTTTCAAAGTCAACGAATTTTTTACCTATCCTTCTTGGGATGAATCTTGCGATGGCAGTCTTTAATTTACTCCCCGCTTTTCCAATGGACGGAGGGCGTATGCTGCGTTCCTTGCTTTCGATGAAAACGGGGCGTGTAAAAGCCACAAAAATTGCTGCTTTTATAGGACGTGTACTAGCAGTTATTGGTTTCTTCTTAGCCGTATATTCTGAAGACGTAGTTATGGGATTAATATCCGTGTTCGTTTTTGTAATGGCAGGCCAAGAATACAAGATGGTGAAAATGGAAGGAGTACTTAATCGACAAAACATCAAAGAATTGATGCGTGTTGATTTTTCAAAATTTCTATATACGGATACTGTGCAGCAGGTTGTTGATACATTTGTGGAAGGTGAGGAAAAGAACTTTTTAGTTTTTGATGACTGGGGAAGACAACGAGGCATATTGAAGCGATCAGAAATTTTGTCAGCTATGCAAAAGAAAGATTTTGATTCAGAGATTGATCCATACACGACCTTAGCAGCAGTACATTTGAATAGCATGGATTCTTTAAAAGTTGCTTATGGCTTAATGCAAAACCCCGACCATCTGATTATTCCAGTCTTTGAAGACGGAGTGATAGTCGGGGTTTTGGATCAAAAAAGACTTGATGATTATCTCAGAGCTGAACAGAAGAAGTGATGAGGGGAATCTCAAACTCAAACTCAAACTCAGTTTCGCTTATAACGCGGTCGAGAGGATTGAATTTGAGATTGAAACTTACATTGAGCTTTTCTCCTCCTATTTCAAGCCAAGTTTAGCCTTCACCATAGCTGTAACATCAGATGAATCTTCAGCAAACAAAACGGCATTGAATAAACTTTGGTCCGTGTCAAAAATATAGGTAAATCCATTTTCCTTTCCAACCTCTTCAATTGCTTTTTGAACCCTTTCAAACAGCGGCTTCATTAAAACATCTCTCTTAGCTAGTACCTTGTTCTGATTATCTTGAGCCTTTTTGTAAACTTCTTCTTGCTCTTGTTGAAGTTTTAAATATTTTTCTTCTGCCACTTTTTTGGATAAAGTACCTGTGGCATATTCCTCAGAAAATTTTTGTGCCTTTACATCAAGAGCAGCTTGTAAGTCCATTGTCTCCTTTTCAAGCTTTTTAAGGTATACATCAAGTTCCTTTTCAGCTGGAGTAGTCTTTATTAATTCGCTCATCAAAATACCTGAATTGATGTGTCCAAATTTCTGCGCATCCACCTGAGTATTCAAGCCAATGATTAAAGCAATAGAAAGAATAAAAGTTCTAAAAGTCATTATTTTAGTTTAAAGTGTTGAAGCTCTTACGATAACGTATGCAACTTCATAAATTAATTAATCCCGCAAAATTACTACGGTATTTCGATTTTTTGAATATAAATTACTAAATTTATCAGCAATTCAATGTTAATAAGTGCCTGAATACAAAGAAGTTGTTCTAAAACTTCAAAATATTTTACCCTATTATACGCATTGAACAACCAACTTATTATCTAACAAAAACAACAATTATGGGATTTTTTGATTTTTTAAAAGGTTTATTTGGAGGTGTGAAAGATGTTGCAGGCGGAGCTGCAAACGCTGCAGGTAATGCTGCGGGTGGTATCGTTGATGGTGCTAAAGATGCGGCAGGTGGCGTAATGGATAAAGCAGGCGATCTAGCAGGTGGAGCTGGTGATCTAGCTGGAGGTTTAGTAGATGGAGCTAAGGATCTTGCAGGTGGCGTAATTGATAAAGCAGGTGATGCTTTAGGTGGAGCCGGTGATCTAGCTGGAGGTTTAGTAGACGGAGCTAAAGATTTAGCAGGAGGTGTAATTGACAAAGCAGGAGATGCTTTGGGTGGAGCAGGCGATCTAGCTGGTGGCCTAGTAGATGGCGCAAAAGATATGGCAGGTGGCGTAATTGACAAAGCAGGAGATGCTTTGGGCGGTGTTACTGATATGGCTGGTGGCTTAGTAGACGGAGCTAAAGATATGGCAGGCGGAGTAATGGACAAAGCAGGCGATTTAGCAGGTGGAGCTGGTGATTTAGCTGGCGGTCTAGTAGACGGAGCTAAAGATATGGCAGGAGGCGTAATTGACAAAGCAGGAGATGCTTTGGGTGGTGCAGGTGACCTAGCTGGTGACTTGGTAGATGGCGCTAAGGACATGGCAGGCAATGTAATCGATAAAGCTGGAGATGCGCTAGGTGGCGTGAAAGACGTAGCTGGAGGAATTGTAGATGGTGCAAAAGGCATGGCAGGTGATGTCGTGGACGGAGCTAAAGATGCAGCCGGCGGTTTAGTTGATAAAGCAGGTGACGCAGTTGAAGGGGCTAAGGATATAGCAGGTAATGTTGTAGACGGAGCCAAAGATGCAGCTAGTGACGTTGTTGATGGGATTGACCCAACTACATAGTTTTATCTAACACATAAAATATTTTTTGCAAAAAGGCTTGTCGAATTTTCGACAAGCCTTTTTCTATCTCAAATTAAATTTTTAAGTTAACTTTTAACTTTCAACTACTCCACACACAAAACCAAGCCCTTCAAATAACTCCCCTCCGGATGAAAAACACTAGGCGCATGATCCGCAGGTTGAGACAAATATTGCAAAATCCGGACATGACGACCCGCCTCCAAAGCTGCAGCAACCATCGTGTTTTGAAACAACTCCCGATCAATTACTTTCGAACAAGAAAAAGTAAACAAGATACCTCCGGGAGCAATCTTCTTCATCGCCATGGCATTGATTCGCTTATAACCTTGAACGGCTTTGTGGCGTTTCGATTGATGCTTTGCATAAGCTGGCGGATCTACAATCATCAGGTCGTATTCTGTTTCTGCTTTTTGTAAAAACTCTAAAACATCTCGTGTGTAAGATTTGTGTTTGTCGAGATCCAACCCGTTTAGTGCGATGTTTTCGTCGGTGAGGCTGGTCGCCTTTTCCGAAAGGTCAACAGAATGGACCAACTCCGCTCCAGCTTTCAAAGCATACACAGAAAAACCACCCGTATAGCAAAAGGCATTCAACACGCGCTTTCCTTTTGCGTAGCTGCTCAATAATTTTCTATTCTCTCGTTGGTCTAAAAAGAATCCAGTTTTTTGACCTTTGACAAAATTGACGTAAAACAAATGCCCGTGTTCAGAAACCTTTTGTTGTTCTGCTTCACCATGCAAAAAACTATCGTGTACTCGGTCTCCATAAATTGAAGGAAGCGCTTTTTTACTTTTGTCATAAATAGCAGTGATCTTGCCATCCAACACTTCCAACAAAGCTTTACTAATCAGTTCTCTTTGTAAATGCATTCCAACAGAATGACATTGGATGACGGCAACTTCATTATATATGTCTACAATCAAACCAGAACACAGGTCACCTTCCGCATGAATCAAACGATAGCAATTGGTGTCTGAACTAGGAAGTTCGTTCTGTTGACGAAATTGAAAAGCAGTTGCAACTCTTTTTAACCAAAAATCATAGTCTGCCTCCGTCTCCTCAAAGGAAATGACGCGGACCTGTATACTACTATCTTGGAAATGACCAGTTGCTAAATATTCTTCTCTAGAGGAGTAAACTTCCACTAGATCACCATCTTTTAAGTCGTCGTCTTTTGTTGCTACTGCGCCAGAGAAAACCCAAGGATGAAAACGTTTAATCGAAACGTCTCTTTTGGGTTTGAGGATTATTTTTTTCATTGGGCAAACTTAATTAAGTTCTAGATAAATGAGGACTTGTTGGACAAAAAAAAGATGTCAACTTTCGAGAAAGCGACATCTAATTTTGGAATAAGGAGTTTCTTTAGTAGAAGACCGGAGACGGAAGACCGAAGTTTTCGTTTAACGTGAAACACGATCGCGGGAAACTTCGGACTTCCGTCTTCGGTCTCCCGTCTTTACAACAATTTCTTAGCCTGCCCAACCCAGTCATCTCTTTGAATACGACCAGGGAAAAACTGAATAGCATCTGTGATGTAACCAATCAGTTCTTCGTCAAGTTGCGAAATTTGCTCGAAAGAGTAAATCCCGATATCATTGAGTTTGTTTTCAATAAAAGGACCAATACCTGCGATCAATTTAAGGTTTGACTTATTCTCTGCTGTTTCTTTTTTTAATTTACCGCCGAATGCTGCATTCAAAGCTGCACGCGCTTTGGCTTCGCGTTCTTGTGCAGATAACTCACTTCCTATGACTGTTGCATTGGCATCATTGCTAGTACTGTTGTCAAATACAGTAATGGGGGTACTACCACCTTTTATACCCAAAAGATCCTTTTGGAGACGATCGTTCTCTAACTCAACTTGTTCTAATCTCGCTTTGATAGCTGCAAGGCTGTTGTCATTACCCAAACTACTTTGTCCTTTTAGGTCGATCAACTGACTATTTAAATGAATGTTTTCTTCTGCTAAATCACTTAACCTTGCTTCTAGTTTTGCCAATCGATCAGAATCAGAACTAGTACTGGTAGAGCTATGATCGGAAGTGTCCACTGAACTACTGCCAGTGGAACTAGAGTCACCATCGCCAGAGTGAATATGTGTAGAAGTTGTATTGCCTGCAGCAATTTCTTCTAGCGCACGTGTGAGACGAAGTACCTCTTCTTCATTTGAAGAATTTTGTGCACTTAGTCGCCCTACGAGTTCTTTAGCTTCTGTAAGTTCAAAGTGCATGGCGTTACGATTTTCTTCCATTTCACCAAGTAAGGAATTCGTTGTTTCGTAATCCGTTTCTAATTGCTGAACACGTTCATCACTGATTTCTAATTTTTCTTTCAGTGCGCCATTTTCTGCTCTGACAGTAATCAAATCATTGTCACGATCCTTGACCATTTTAGTTAGACGTCTGATTTTTCTATTCCGAGACATGGCTCCAAAAAGCAAACCAAGGAGATAGGCTACCGTAAGAAATAACAAAATGTAAATACTGTCATCAGTATCTATTTCTGTGAAAAGTTGAGTGAAAAACGATTTTAAATTTTCCAGGTTCATAATGTGAAATTATTCGTTAAACGTTGAAGTTGCTTTATAAACAACTTCGTTGATTGGTTAGAGATATACTCTTTCGTTTTGTGCGAGTTAGTTTACTCGATTTTAAGATTGACGCGTCTGTTCTTTTGTTTGTTTTCGTCTGTGTTATTAGGAGCAATTGGTTCGCGTTTGCCACGAGAGGCTACGTTTATTTTTTTCTCAACGCCTAGAGCCTTAAAATACTTTCGAGCACTTTGCGCTCTTCTCAATCCAAGGTCGTCATTATATTGGTTGTTACCAACGTTGTCCGTGTGCCCAATAATCGTTAAAGATTTGTCTTTGTCGTTGGATAAATAAGTCACGACAGAATCTGCGTAAAGTATGAATGCAGCTCCCGGTTGAAATACATCAGAATCAAAAGCGAAGTTTGCATCTGAGTAAGTCATGTCATGAAAAGTAAATTGCACTTTTGAGTATTCTTCAGGATTCTCCTCGTCTACTCCAGAAGGAAAAAGTGAAAATTCGAGTGGTCTGCTTAATTTAGTTCCTTTTACAACTTGATGGTCTAGGCTAATTCGACTTTCGTCAATACCACGAGAGAGTAAATGGTTTCGGATTTGTTCAGCTCGAGCTAGACCAAGGTTTTCTTGAAACGTGCCCGATAATTTTGCCTGTGCTTCACGCTCCAGATAATTACCAGTGATCGTAACACTATGTTCAGGATGAGCAATTAGGTGTGCTGCTAATTTGTCAAGAAATTCATCGTTGTTGGTGTTCAAATTAGGAAGGCGACGGCCGTGGCTGTATTCAAATTCGTCATAACCTTCCAAAATAACTTCTTCGCCATATTTGAGTTGGAGGGAATTAGGGCGGGCATCAATAACGGTAACAGCATCGCCGCCACAAAGACCTTTAATTTGACAGACGTAATAGTATCGAGCACCCAGTGCCCAGATGACAAAGAAAAAGAAGCCAAAGAATATTGATCTCATGATAGTATGTTTGTTCCAAAAGTGCTGAATTCTAAGCTTTTAGGAGCTTAAACTAAAGTAAATGTACATATTATGGTTGATTCCACAAAAGTGTATTGTTCATTTCTCATTACTAGATACTTATAAAAGGTTACAAAAAGCTACCTTCGGTAAATGGTCTGCTCGTTTTTTGAAGGTAGAAATCAAATTTTTGAAACTCGATAAGACTAAATAATCTTAGTGCATTGTAACAACAATTGCCACTTTAACTTTGACTAAATTTGCGGCTGTCCGCATTTGTGCCAAACCTAAAATGATATGAATTGGAAGCCTACAGTAAAAGGCTTTAAGTCTTACTTGATGTTGGAGCGATCCCTTTCGGAAAATTCCATAGCAGCTTATCTTCGCGATGTCGCAAAGCTAAAGGAGTTTTTAGTACTCAAAGAGTTGGATGTAGCTCCAAAAGATGTTACACAAAAACATTTGGAAGAGTTTATTCTTTGGCTCAATGAATTAGGCCTAGGTGCCCGTTCGCAAGCTCGATTGATTTCAGGATTGAAAGCATTTTACAAATTTTTGTTGGTAGAAGATATGACGGATGATGATCCGACTGAACTTTTAGAAGGCCCACGATTGAGTCGCAAAATACCGGAAGTGCTAAGCTATGAAGAAATCCGACGTATGCTAGATACCATTGATTTGAGTGAACCTCAAGGGACTCGAAACAGAGCGATGTTGGAAACGCTTTATGCTTGTGGCTTACGTGTCACTGAAATGACAACATTGCGTTTATCAAATCTCTTTACTGAAATTGGGTTTATAAAAGTAATTGGAAAAGGAGATAAAGAACGGCTAGTACCAATAGGAGAGGAGGCGCTGTTGCATATCAAGCATTACGTTGAAGGTGTTCGTCGAGCACAGACGAACATACACCCAGATCACGAAAATTTTATTTTTCTGAATCGAAGAGGCAAGTCACTGAGCCGAGTTATGGTTTTCATGATTGTAAAAGAAGCAGCTAAGTTGGCGGGTATCACAAAGAAAGTAAGTCCACATACCTTTCGCCATTCTTTTGCAACGCATTTGATTGAAGGTGGCGCGGACCTTAAGGCCGTTCAAGATATGCTAGGTCATGAGTCTATAACGACTACCGAAATTTATACCCACCTTGATACGGATTATTTGCGTGAGACGATTATGGCTTTTCACCCTCGGGGGCGGAGGTAGGTTGGTTGAGACCGCCTGCGGCTGAGAGATTGCTGGCGTCTGCCTTTGGCAGACTTGCTGTCAGATCGTGGCGGTGTTGCCGCCACTGAGAGATCGCTTCGCTGAGGGACTTCACTCGAACGCAAGCTCCGCAACTTTGTGGCTACGTTAGAAGGCAGTCTCTCAGCGAAGCGATCTCTCAATGAGGCCTCACCGAGGCCGAATGATCTCTCAGCCAGCCCGCCAAAGGCAGGCAC
>CALGLS010000013.1 GCA_937959375.1 uncultured Saprospiraceae bacterium | reverse complement strand
TTATTAGGAAAAAGTATAAAACAACTTCCGCTTCTCATTCAATCCGCTGCTCCAATTGATGAAGCTATTTCTACAACAGGAGGGATACTGTTAAGCGAAGTTTCTAAGTCCTATGAACTCAAAAAAATGAAAAACACCTTTGTAATTGGAGAGATGTTGGATTGGAATGCACCAACAGGAGGCTATCTACTTCAGGCTTGCTTTTCGATGGGAGTGCATTTAGCGAAGTATTTGAATGCGAATTGTTAAGCCTACAAATAAAAAACGCCTGCTAGAGTCAAATGAATCTAGCAGGCGTTTATTTTTTAAGAAAAATTACTGAGGAACAATTGGAGAAACTGGACCAACTCGACTTGGTACTGATTTCTTGCCTCCTTTAATGGATTTTCGTTCTTCTTTTTTCAAAAGTTTTTGTGCTCGTAACTTTTTAGCGAGCTCTTTAAGTGTTAGGTTTTTCTGCATGGTAAAAGAGGTGTTTGTGTGTATTCTAAATATTTACATTCCTAATATACAGGTTTTTTTTTCGCATTACCAAAAATCAACAAGTGTTTTTCTTTTTTAATTTAAAATAGACGATCTTTTAGAGGCATTTTTTTAAAACTCCCTTAATTTAAGATTGGTGCAATAACACATTTTTTACCGTATCTCCCAAATAGAATGCATTTTATCACCAAATTTCTAATTATTAGCATGGTACTAGGTTTAATGAATTAGAAAATGCCCAAATAACTTTCTTCCTAAAAAATCAGATAATTTTAATTCTTGGAACTTTATTTCTTTGACTCAAGTTATACCACCATGAATGCAAATACACTATATCTCTGCTCGTTAAGTCTGTTGGTAAATCAACTGGCAAGGGGATAGGTATACGATATTGAAAAGAAATTGTAATGCTCCTTGTTTTTGATTAAACAAGGAGTTTTTTTATTCGCGGGAGTAGCCCAATTGGCAGAGGCGTTGGTCTTAGAAACCAAATGTTGTGAGTTCGAGTCTCACCTTCCGCACTAGTGAATTAGATTCTTTTGAACACTTAAATTTTATTGAATAATGCAACTTTAACTTTCAAACTCCGGTAGTCCAATTGGCAGAGACAACGGTTTTAAACACCGTACAGTGTGGATTCGAATTCCACTCGGAGTACTAGATTGAATGGGAATGGGAACTTGCCTAGCCGATAGGATAGGTGGGAATGGAAATTTGCCACTAACGTGAAGTGAAAAACAACTTCTAAATGATCGTACGTTTGCTAAACTTTCAAAGTTTGGTAAACGTTGCAAAAGCCAAGTCTGAAACAAACAGAAACTTATCTTGTCGATAAACTAGGTTTAAATTAGAATGCAAATTTATTGTTATTCAAACACTTGAACTTCACAAAACCAACATTCAGGTATAGCGCGTAACTGGTAGCGTCCCGGACTGTAAATCCGGTGTCTTAATTGACCTTGGAGGTTCAAATCCTTCTGCCTGAACAAATTCATTGCACTTATAATAGGTCAGTCCCAATCTTCTGGGGCAAACCATCTTACTTCCGATTTCTAAGGTACTGCAAAATCGGCAACCGTAAATCCTCTCCATCCGGATTCTCATGCACCTTTACAATGTCAGAATTATCTTTTGTTAAGTACTTATAATCGTAACCACTCAACATAAAGGCAGACATTACAATGTTGTACGTCTTATTTATATCGATCATCGTATTTCCGATTATCCAATTTTCATATGCATCACGCTTCAATTTATACCGCTGTAAGTACGCACCATTTCCTTGGCGAGATTCACTTTCATCTAGCAGTTTTTTCAACAAAGATCCCTTCATCTCAACTTGCACTAATTTTCCACCATAGGGCAAGGCCCTAAAAATATCAATCGGAGTTACATTGCCAGTAATCTGATCATCAAGTCGAACCGAACCACTGTTCATAATTGCAGCATCTACATTTTTGGAAGCCAAGTAAAATGACTTAACACAAAGCTCACCAAGATTGGTTTGCTTGTGCCGAATACTACTTTCACGACCATCAAGTGGAACCTCAGAATAGTAGATTACTTCATTAGGATTTTCAACAATCTCAGAAATTTTACTCATCAATATCTTAGACCACTTATCCACGACCTTTGCAACCGGAGGATGGTCAGGAATACTGTCGTCAATCTTTTTTAATTCTGATTTCAACGAACACTTTTTTGTTTTTTTGTTGTAAACCAAACGATGAATGTAAACAGATTTGACATTCGCATCTGCTTTTGCAATAGCTACATTACCTACCTGATGCAACATGTTGTCGTGATCATGACCTCCCATAAACAATGGAACAGATTGCTGTCGCTTTGCCAACTCCATATCCTGATCAATTCGCAAGTGCGTCAGTCCAATAACCACATCAGTTGTTTTTGAAAGTTCCTTGATGGCTAGATCAGCCGATTTATAAAAATCATCATAATGAACATAATCTTTTTGATTGACAGGTAGGGTTACCCCAAAAATGCCAACCTTAATGTTCGTTCCATCGGCATCAGTGATTTCCCAAGTATAGGTATGTGATGCAAATTCTTTACGTCCATTTTTTTCTTTATAAAAAGGATAGTTCTTATCGCCACAAACTTGAAAGGTATTACAAGTCGTCCAATCAAAATCAGATTCATTCATGCGTTCTTGCAATTCATGTTCTTTAATATCAAACTCATGATTGCCAAAAGTCGTCAAATCAAAACCAACTGCATTCATGACTTCCACCATATGCTTTCCTTTTATTTTTTTACCCTCATATTTCAGAGTTCCCAATAAAGATGGATTAATAAAATCACCCGCATGAACAGTTAGTGTATTTTTATTTTCAGCTAAAAGCTGCTGCCTCACTGTACCAACTCGCGCAAGTCCACCCACCTTTCCACCTGAAAGTGGTGTGATCTCATACACATCATTCGCTTGCATAAACACAAACTCAATCATCCCGTCATCCGTATTTTGTTGAGTGAGTTGTTTGGCTGGTTTACATGAAAAAATGAACAACAAGGATAAAGTAAAGAGGAGCTTGCTGAAATTATAAGATTTGATCGTACTCATGTTGAGTTATTTTTTAGCTTCAAAAAATGATTGCTTATCGTATTTGCTAAGATAGTTTAATTGCTTTGTTTCACAAAGAATGAAACCGTTTCGCTTTTAACTCGCTGTACACACGCCATGTAAACCTGAGATTGAGTTCAAGATTGAGCTTGAGATTGCAGCCGTCTTTTCCCGACAATCATACACAATTCTGAAAAAAAATCCGATATTTGACCTCCGTAAGAACAAAGAATAAATTTAGGCTGCCATAAATTAAAAGTTAAGGCAATTCTGAACCGTAGTCTAAATCATTTTTTGTCTAATAGAAAACCATTAAAACTGTGCAAGAATTAGTCGTCAAATTAGATCAAGCAGCTGTCTTCCAACAAGATAGAGAATGTGTACTCCATGAGGTCAATCTCGAAGTCGAGGCTGGGTCTTTTAATTATTTGATTGGACGAACAGGATCTGGCAAAAGTAGTCTATTAAAGACGCTATATGCTGCCTTACCTTTATTAAAAGGAACAGGCCAAGTCGCAGGATTTAATCTCAGCAGTCTAGATCGGAAGTCAATACCATTATTACGTAGGAAATTGGGGATTGTATTTCAAGACCTAAACTTACTCAGTGATCGGAATGCAGAAGCAAATCTGCAATTTGTACTCAAAGCAACCGGTTGGAAAAGTAAGAAAAAAATGACGGCACGCATCGCTGAAGTGCTGGAGTCCGTTAGATTATCAGAGCATATTCACAAAATGCCACACGAACTTTCTGGAGGAGAACGTCAACGATTGGCCATCGCACGTGCCTTGCTCAACCAACCAACTTTACTCATTGCCGACGAACCTACTGGAAACCTTGATCCGGATACAGCAGATTCCATTGTTGAGTTAATACGTGATGTGTCCTCACAGAATAACACTGCGGTCATTTTTGCCACACATGATTATCGAATCATTCAACGGTTCCCCTCCCGAATTATTCGTTGCTCAAGAGGACGAGTAATTGATGAGGAGAATTTTGTGGTTTAGAGTTGAATTTCATTCGAACGAAGTGTCTTTTTTGCCAATCAGTTTACTTTTCTACGTTTATAAAAATACAAATAAGTTTTATTGCCGAACTTTGATAAAACAA
>CALGLS010000012.1 GCA_937959375.1 uncultured Saprospiraceae bacterium | reverse complement strand
TGAAGAACACATTGCAGGAATTCCGGGCGATGACTTTATTAAACATTATTTAGATGACACCGAATTTAATCAAATTCGAATTGCCAAGGAGTTTGTCAAATTTAATGAGCGATGTTTTGTGCGTTTGCTTGGCGACATGCGCGCTTACAATTATGTGATTGATATTACGCCAGATATTGAGGGTTCTCAATTTCGGATACGAGCGATAGATTTTGACCAACAATCCTACGAAGGTCGAAAGAGTTTTTATCTACCTCAATATTTCAAAGGCAACAAACCCATTATTGATTTGGGGATCAAGCATATGGAAATGGAAACTGTTCGTCAGTATCAAATGGAAGAAAGAAGTTTGATTGGATTTCGAGTAAAATCTTCAGAGGATCGTTTTAAAGAATTGATTAGTGTGATGCGCAAAGACAGGCTTTCTTCTACAGACAAAGTGCAGTTACTTAGCAAGGAATTATCTCATCATCACAAGAGTGGTTTATTTGATCGCTGTAAAACAATGGGCGATTTAGTTTTGACTAATATTGAGTTGTTACTGGCAAAGGATTTTCGTCAGAGTATTGATATTTAGACGCACCCCTCTCGACCGAGATGACAAGTCATCAGGCATACAGGACTGTTAAGTTCTATTTAGATTTGCTGACAACACTCCTGAGTCAAAATGAAAATCAAAATTTTGCTCAGCTCGCGGATTTAAATTTGCTCAATCAAAATCAATATATTTCCAGACTGAGTTTGTCCATCTAACTTTCTGTGCAAACTCACGAATTGAAGCATCATTTCAAATTCCGTTGAATGCTTCTCAACTGTCCCTGTGTACCAGCCTTGTATTGCTTCATTGCTTTGTCAATAAACTCAGATAAGGCTTTTTTATGTGGACGCAACGAATCTGGGTTCTTTTTAGAAATTTCATTCAAAGCCCAAATCGCTTGGAAGATTCCGTTGTTGTAAATGTCTTTCTTAAACTCTTTGTTACACTGATCAATGAGTGCTCCCATTACCGCAGGATTATTACCATAGGTTTTCATTAAGGTATTCCTTGCACTTTTTCTTCTCCCCTCGTTAGTTTCAAAAAGCTGCGTGATCAAACCCTTCGCCTCAGGGCTGATGCTTTCGACTACTTTAAAAATATCGCCTAGACTACTGTTTAGTGTTGAAAGATATTTTTTACTATCAGCTGCTATCCCTTTGAGTTGTTCCAAATCCTTGCTTCCATTTGCAACCCATTGTTTCATTCTTGCATCCAAGTCAGAGCGTGTATTTTTTAGTGCTGTAAACTTTCCGGGTGCTGCAATTTCTTTTTTCTTATTGCTTACATCTTGTAGCTCATTGTCGAGTATTTTCTTACTAGACATATTGATGTCGCTGATGCTTTTTCTCAAATTGTTGATTTCAGCGCTATTGTCTGCTGTATCATCAATTGGTTTAACTGCTGGATCTTTATCCTTGTCTGGAACTGGAGCTGGTTGATCTACAACAGGCTTTAGGGGTTTTACAGTAGTACTAGATTTATTGAAGAAGAAAAAACCTGCTGCAAGCAAAGCCAACAAGCCTAAGCCCAAACCAGCAAAAAGTGGTGTTTTTGATTTAGCGGTATTGACAGGAGGGGGTGTCGTTTTTGTTTTGGAAACTGAAATGGAAGCAGTCTTGGTTGTTATACCTTGGTCTGGGTTTGGCACCACAGTCTCTGAACTATTTCTATCTTTATTAGGTGTTGCGTGTTTTGAAATCGCTTTTATCAAATTTTGATATTCTCTATTATTTTTATCTCCATCCCAATCGTTGAGCATGGCTGCTTCTAGCATTCCAAAACCAAAGGGAGGTGTGATATCAGAACCGATCATGATGGGTACTAGCTTCTTTCCGCTCTTCCCAATGGCAGCTTCCTCTTTCACATAATCAGATTGCAAGGAGTGCTCTGACCACAAAACAACAATGCATTTACAATCATTTAATTTAGCTTCTAACTTATCACTCCATGCTTCACCAGGTAGTATTTCTACATCCCAGAAAACCGACCAACCTTCTTCTGTTAATAATTTCTGGAATTTCTCAGCGATTTCAGAATCTTTTCGAGAATAGCTTATAAATATGTCTTTCATTTTGGTTTGTTTATTTAGCGTAAGTTTTTCTTGGAGTTCTTTTGTAACGACTTTGCAGTCACTACAATTCGAAATATATGCAATATATGAAATATAACTTCTATGACAAAGTTCGCTGGGCTAGGAAATGAGAGGAAAACGAATTCATACAAACCAACAAAAGGCGGCTTTCTAATTCTAATTTCCCTATACATTTATGCAAATAAGTCCGCCTCATTTGTTAGATTTGACCAAACATACCTTAGAAAACCTCCTAAAATTATTTGAAAACAAACTGTAGCGCCAATTTATGGACGAATTTCAACTCCAACTTCAAGAGCTTATTGCCAAAAATAAAATTCCTCAAGTCATTAAAATTCTGTTGGAAACACTCCAGAAGTGTCAATCCAAAAACCCAGAATCAAGGTCAGCCATTGCCGGTCTGAGAAATCAGGTTGTTCTTTTATCATCACGTTACAATGACAATAATGAAAAAGTTCTAAAAGGAATAATGGATCCTATCCTTGCCAATACGGCTAAGAATCAACTCATATCTTCGTTTTTAGATCTCATCAGTCACCTACCTGACCATACCGAATTTGCTAATTACATCAATCATCGAGAAGAGGAGGAAGCTTGGGAAAAAGCATTAGAAGCCAATACAATTGAGGATTACAAAACATTCTTCACTCAATACCCTAACGGAAAGTACAAAGACGAAACGCAACGTGTAATCAAGGAACTCAAAAAAATTCAATCCGAAAAAGAAAAGGAAATAAAACAAAAAGCAGAAGAAGAAAAGGAACGTCGTTTCATCAAAGAACAACAAGAGATCAAAGAACGTGAGCAAGCTAGTAATGAACTCCTACGTAAAGAAAAAGAACAAGTTAAAATAACTAACAATAAGAATACAACATCAGAAGAAATAAAAAAAGCACAACAAGAACTTGATGAAATTAAAAAAGAAAAAGCAGCACTTCTTGCTAAAAAGAAGCAAACTATGGCTGACCTTCAAAAGGTAGAAGAGCAACGCAAGGCGGCTGCGATCCGTCAAAAACCAGTTGATCCTAAAAAGAAAGAACCAACTGCTACATCTAAAACCAAGCATGCAGAACCTGTTACAAAAAAGCAAGCTGCTGCTGCTGTAACCGCTGCTGCGATTACAAATACATCAGAGCAAAATCAATCTTTCTTCGGAAAATTATTTAACAAAAATAATCGCTGGTGGGTTTTGACTAGTTTAATTCTCCCCTCTATCACGGGCGCAGTGTTTGGCGTATTTGAATCGGCCTCTGATGGTGAGAATATTATCTTTTTCTTCTTAGGGCTAACTTTTTTTAGTTACATTTTTCTGGCCATTAAATTTCCCTTAAAACCTGCTTGGCACAGCCTTATCGCTACGTTTGTAGGAGCACTCTTATTTTGTGTAAGCATTAACGCTACCGCTATTTCTAGTTTAGGAAATGAATTCTTCCAGGTCCTTCTTATAGTCTTTTTCATAGTTTCTGTTTTCGTTCTCCCCATTTGCTTTTTTAGGAATCGGTCGATTGCGAAGAGGAATTAGAATTAGAATTAGAATTAGAATGTGAATAGGAATTAGAATGGCCCTCTAACGCATAGCTACAATTGGAATGGGAATGGGAATGGGAATGTCCCACTAACGTAGGATTTTACGATTGAGGGAAAACTTTGACTCTAACTCTAACTTAAAACGGCCTCCCACCGCAAAGCACACGATAGAAGGCCATTCTAATTCTAATTCCTATTCACATTCTAATTCCTAAGGTTTAATCTCCTTCCCCTCACTCTTTTTAGCCGCCTTCTGCATCGGGTTCAAAGTCTCCATCTGCTTGTGCGCCTTAAACACTTTGAATCGACTTGGCTTTGGCATTTCTCTCGCAGGCCAACTATTATTACTCTCGTCAATATCCGCCGTTTCTTTATAAGGATCAATCACGATACCCGCTACTTCCTTATCTTTTACAAACACCTTTGTAAACTCATTTTCGTTCTTTCTCCAAATTTCAACGGGCACTGTTTGAAGTTCTTTCGTTCCATCCTCAAAAGTCCATTCGATGATCACCGGCATAATCATTCCGCCCTTATTACTAAAGTACAACTCGTAATAATTCTTGCCTTTATACTTTTTCTTCTTTTCCTTTTTAGACAAGGTTTCTTCGTAAAGTTTTGTTTTATAAACCGTTACAGAATCATCTGTTTCGTATTGCTTGTAGTTGGTATAAAAATCAACTAAGCTCTCATCTTCCTCTACTGCAAACTTCATCCCCTCTTCCCGATTCTTACGTTGCGTAATATGCTCAAACGGTTTTTTCTTTACGTCTCGGTACGTATTGTCTCGCTTTTCAGGATTCTTTTTTAAGTCTACTTTATACCAGTTAATACTATCCAAAGAAATGTCAACCGCATCAGTGGTATAAAACCAACCACGCCAAAACCAATCCAAGTCAACGCCACTCGCATCCTCCATCGTTCTGAAAAAATCAGCAGGCGTCGGATGCTTAAATGCCCAACGTCGACAGTATTCTTTAAACGCAAAGTCAAACAACTCACGCCCCATAATCGTCTCTCTTAGTATATTCAATCCAGCCGCTGGTTTTGTGTATGCATTTGGAAAATACTGAACAATGTTTTCTGTATTTGTCATGATCGGTTCAAGTCTATCTTTAGGCTGTCCCATATACCCTGTAATCAAATGCGAACCTACACCCGACTTGTAATTACTGTCAAATTCTTGCTCCGACAAATATTGCAAAAAGGTACAAAGTCCCTCATCAAACCAAGCCCATTGACGCTCATCACTATTGATAATCATCGGAAAATAATTGTGCCCTACCTCGTGAATAATAACCGTGATGGCTGAATTTTTAGCACGCTCCGTATATGTTCCGTCTTCCTCTGCACGTCCCGGATTAAAACAAATCATCGGATACTCCATACCATTAGCCGCTTCTACCGAAATAGCAGTTGGGTAAGGATACGGAATCGAATATTGAGAATAAGTACGTAAGGTATGCTCTACAGCTTTTGTCGAATAGCGCTCATAAATCGGGTAAGCTTCCTCAGCATAGTAACTCATGCACATCACCTTTTTACCATCCTCATTAAAATGCGGCATCGCATCCCAAACAAATTTACGACTTGCCGTCCAAGCAAAATCACGAACATTCTCTGCCTCATAAATCCATGTTTTTGTTTTCTTCGACTTAGGTGATTTCTCTGTAGTCAAAGCTTCATCCAATGTAATAATCTTTACTGGTTCTTTAGCCGTTTGCGCTTGTTGCCAACGTTGCTTTTGTGATGCCGTCAACATTTGATCATAGTTACGGCATTCACCCGTTGCACCAACTACCTGATCATCTGGTACCGTAATTTTTACTTTGTAATTTCCAAACTGTAAAGCAAACTCACCTCGTCCTGTAAACTGATTGTTTTGCCATCCTTCAAAATCACTGTATACACACAAACGTGGGAACCACTGCGTCATCGTAAATAAATAATTTCCATCATCTTCAAAGTATTCGTAACCACCACGCCCCCAACTTGGCGTATTCATCCGATCAATCAAATAGTAATGCCATTTCACATTAAATGAAAAAGTCTCACCGGGCTTTAATGGTTTTGGTAAATTAACACGCATCATCGTTTTGTTGATGGTGTAATCCAAATCCTTACTATTCGTTCCAGTAACAGCATCTATTCTGCAACCAAATTTTTCTAGCTCTCTCCAATTTTCTAAACGCACCAATGCATCCTCGCTCATGTTCTTTCGAATTTTGTTGGCACTAGAACGATGATGATCTCCATCTGCCGCATGTTGATTTTCATCTAACTGCAACCAGAGGTAACGCAATGTATTTGGTGATTGGTTATGGTAAGTAATTTTTTCTGTCCCGTC
>CALGLS010000011.1 GCA_937959375.1 uncultured Saprospiraceae bacterium | reverse complement strand
CATTTCTGCTGTTTCGGCTGGTTTCTCAATGCTTCGAAAAAATCCAAAGGTCTTTTTGCTGATGGGCGTATGTGCAGCACTTATTTACAATTTTTACTTTAAAGAAGTTTTAGAACAGACCTTTCCGCAAACAACTCTTACCGAAACGGCACGTCAGGATCTTAAATTAGATCAAGATTGGGAATTACTGGTCGAAATTGATGAAGGACATTCGATCAAAGAACTAACTCGTGATTTACAAAAATATAATCTTAGTTTTGAGCCAGCTTTTGAAATGGAAGATGCTGCCAAAACGGAGTTGGATAACTATTTTGTAATAAACATACCGCAAGAAAAAATACATTTGATTGCTAAGATTAAGGCTTTGCTTTCGCAAAATGAGTTGGTTGACTGGGTAGAAGAAAACGAGACGATTACCATTGAGCCAATGAAGTCGCCAATAAAAGCGACTAAGCGTAACAAAGATTACGGAATCAACGATCCTGCCCTATCTGAACTTTGGGGATTTGATGAAATGCAAGTTGCAGATTTGTACAACATGATCAACAACAATAAAATAAAACCTAAGAAAAAAGCACGTGTTTTTATTTTGGATACTGGTATAGATGCAAAACATGAGGACTTATCTGGAAATTATAAATCACTTTCCAGCAAATATGATACTGATGTAAAAGGGCATGGAACTCATTGCGCAGGAATTGCTGGTGCCATTTCAAATAACGGAATTGGTGTTGCTTCCTTCTCTCCTAACAATCAATTTGTAGAATTGACTTCTATTAAAGTTCTTGCTGATTTTGGTGGTGGAACGCAAAGAGGAATCATCAATGGCATGTTGGAAGCTGCAGATAATGGAGCCGATGTAATTTCAATGTCACTTGGTGGTCGTTCAAATAGTAGTCGCCAAAAAGCCTATTCTGATGCCGTTAAATATTGTAATAAAAAAGGTGCTATAGTCATCGTAGCTGCAGGAAATAGCAATGCGGATGCTGCTGGATTTGCACCAGCTTCGGCTAAAGGTGTAATCACGGTTGCAGCAGTTGATACTTTTTTAAATCGTGCTTCTTTTTCCAATATGGTCAATAATGTTGATATGGGAATAGCAGCGCCTGGTGTAAAAATTTATTCCACTACTCCTGATAACACTTACAATACATTCAATGGCACCTCGATGGCTACGCCTTATGTGGCAGGCTTAGTTGGTGTTATGAAAAGCATCCAACCCGATTTAACGACGAAGGAAGTTTACAAACTATTGAAGGATACAGGGAAGGAAACTGGTGATACAAAACTGACGGGTAGGTTTATTCAACCTGCTAAGGTATTGAAGGAAATGAGGTAAGAAAGTGCTTTAGTCCAAGTTAATCTACAAACAAAATTTAAACAACTTCATAATTATTATTTAATAAAAATTAAAGATCATGAACGAAAAAACAATATTTCTATCCGTCTCAGAAATCAAAGTCAACACTGCAGTACACTTGCTTAAAGAAGCAGGGATAAATGCACATATTATCAATAAAATGGATTCGGCACACGTCAATTTATTTGGAGCCATCCAAATTATTGTTCCGAAAGAAGATGAAGAAAAAGCGAAGAGTATATTAAAAGAAGCGGAAATTCTTTGATTAGTTTAATTGAAAGTTGGAGGTGGTTCGTGATATAGATTTAACTGGTAAGTAGATTAAGTCCAGTAGAAATGTTTTAGACTCTCCGTGGTTTAATTTACATTTATCTGAACTCATAAGTAAATTTCAGAATAGCTTCTCGAATTAGTAAGTTATAATCAATGTCAACTTCATTGCCAAAGGTATCAAGAAAGCTTTGGCCTCCTTCGGTCTTCTGAAAATGATAACCTATAGAGATGTTGAACTTTGATTTTCTACGCGAAGCAAAATGGAAACCAACCCCAACTTGGCCTTGAAGTCCACCACCATGTCTGCCAGCTTCGAACTCTTGGTCAGGTCCCGTTCCATAGCCAATTCTAGCATAGGTATAAGGTCGATGTCTCCAATCCGCTAGGTAGTATCGACCGTATAGGAAGTAAGAATTAAACCAGGTGTCAACCTCAAATCCTCCTACGTTGGTACTGCTTAATTCAGATCCAAAGCCAATAGCAAGTGATAAGTCTTTATTAAATCGCCAGCCTATTAGTAAGTCTGAATGCTCTGTGATTCCCCCTTGTTCAGTGGCAATAAACGGATTCATGGCTACGGAGAAAGAAAAGAAAAAACCTTTAGTGTAATGAAATTTACCTTTTGGATGATAGAGTTTATTTGTTCCCGTTGTTACTTTTCTGATTCTATTTCTAGGGATTACTATCCTAGCGCCTGAATCTAGATCCATTGTGATCGTTTCATCATCATTGTCGATGACCTCACCGACGTAAGTGGAGCGATCTTGCATGATGATTACTGTCTTGATCCTTAATTGTGCTTCAATGCTATTGAGTTGCAAAAGAAAGAAAAATGCTAGAAGCAAATGTTTGACTTGTGTATGTGGTTGCTTTTTCAGGATTGTTGTTTTTTTTGTAAAAAAAAATAGTGGGAAGTTGGAGGTGGGGAGTTGGAAGTTGGGTGTTGGAAGTTTCCTTCTAACGGAATCACGCGACCGAGTGAACTTCCTACCTCCAACTTCCAACTCCCTACCTCATCCCTAATACTGAATCTGACTATTCAAATCCAAATCAACATTCTCACCTTCCATAGTGTATTGAGTCAATCCATTTGGACCGGCAATCAAGATGATGTTTTCATTGTTAGGATGAGCAATAATATCAAAAGCTTTTACAGTATCATCGTGTTTGATTTCCGTTGGGTTTTGACGATCAGTTACATCAAAAATGGTCAAACCATTATCCCCTTCTCCAACAAATAGACGATTGCCAATGACAGACATACCGTATGGACTTAGCATGTTAATTTCTGTTACCTCTCTCGGGTTGTTCAAATTTTCAATATCCAAAACGACTAATGAATTGGTGTTTCCGGGGCAGTCTGAAAAATCAGCTGTTCTCAAAGTAATGTAAGCTACCTCATCCGTTGGGAGGACTGGATCGCAAGAAGTTGCGTGTTCGAAATTATATATTTGAATTGGATTTTGAGGATCTACGGCATCGTAAATGTTCATCGAAGTTCGAGAGCCAACAAACAACTTGTCTTCGTAAGGAAAGATCGTTTCCATAGCTTGTGGGAAGTTATTGAACACATTTGATTCTACTGATTGCATCGTGTAATTTGCATCGTTTATAATCGCCATGTCATTGAGGCTAATTACATAAACGTGATCTTGCGAATGTGTGATTCGATTTACAGTTCCAGATGTACCGTTGCTGTTGCCAGCAAAAGAAGAAGGAACAGCCGATTTAGGAATAATCTGTCTTGCAAAGTCGTAATAAATGTACTGATCTGTAACCACCTCGTCATAAATATCGCTGTCGATGTCAAATTCTTTAGTGACTTCAGCGAAAGTAAAACCTAGCAAAGCTTCTCCAGTATTATTAGTAATTGTTTCTTGTAGGATGTTTGTTGCGCGACTGACCAGTTGCACATTGTTTAAATCCGTCAAGTCAACTTTGATTAAATCATAATAGCTTTCTGCATAAAGGAAATTACCCTTCACGAAAAATTCTCGGTTGCCCGGAATGTCGATAAAGTTGATAAATTGAGGATTATTAATGTCCGAATTGTTGATTACGTGAACACCTTTTTCTTCTTCTCCAAGAAGGATGAAGTCAGCGCCTACGAATACTTTTCCAGGATTTTCCACCGAGCGAACAGCAGTGTTTAGTGGTTGACTTCTAACGGCTTCTAGATCACCGTAAATGGCATTCGCTTCTTGATAAGTAACGGTTGCTGTGTTTAGTTCTTTTTTACAAGCTGTAAATGAAATGGCAAAGAGACAGCCCAGAACTAGTAAACTTAATTGTTTCATAACTTAATTTTTTTGTTGAGCGTTAAAGAAAATGATAAAAACTAACCTTAATACACACAAAAGGTGCAATACCCTTAGTGATGGTTGCTTTTATTATTATTATTATTATTATTATTATTATTATTATTATTATTATTATTATTATTATTTGTTCAAAATCTCTTAATTGTCTTGAACAAATATTTATATGTTGTTCTGAATTGATAACGGACTTTTGGGTGGAAGATTTTTTGGTGGGGAAATTTTAACAAGGGAGTATGGAGCTAGAATAGGTAATGACGTTTGGTTGTCATTTGTGGTTTTGTAGATGCATTCCATTATTCTGTTTTCAAAAAAACTACTTATCGTAAATCGCTTTGATGGTAAAGCAGATTTGCACAATGATTTGTATGGGAAGAAAAAATACAAATAAATACAGCCCATCCAAGTTCGTACCAACTGAAGTTGCAGTAAACATTATCAAGATGATGCAAACGAAGAGCATTAAATTAAGGAATGTGAAAATAACGAATGTCAGATTATCTCGAAAAAACCAAAGCAGAAAAATGGAAATGAGTATAAAACCTATCACAATTAGAAAGAGATTGCGGAACAGGTTGCCTAAGCCATCTAGCTCACCAGCATAGATGGTAGTGGAGAGACAAAGAAAAATTAGGGTGAGCCAAATAGATTTCAAACGGATCATTTGAACCATGTATCTTGATTTTTACAATGAACGTTTTTTACTTTATTTCTAGTTTCTTGAGCTAGCTCAAAGCTAAATCCAAAGCAATCTTAAACCGATCATCCATAGCTGCACGAATAGTTTCCACCAAATCATTTTTCCCAATCTCACGATTAATTGACAAACTCAAATCTTTTAAATGCTCAGGTTTGATAACCCTATCTTTAGAGCCAGCATAAAAATCTCTTCTATGGATTCCATCAGGTGGAATCTCCATTTTTTCTTTGATTTCAACTACATAAGTTTCCTTTTCTTTGTCACTAGTCCACCACTCTATCGTTTGGTTTTCACCTGCTAAGTATAGTTTAGCACAAGGACCGTCGACACGGAATAAAACTCCGCAATGCAACTCACCTTTATTTGGAGGACTGGTATTTAACTTTTTTTCTTTGTTGATATTGGTAAGATAGTAAGCATCTGATGCTTCACCTTCTTTTGGTTCAGTGGCCTCCTGTTTATTATACCAGACACTCATCATCTCATAATCGTAATCCTTGTAGTCAAAAAGGCTGCGATAGAACTTAATGATTGGATCTAGATTAAAACCATAAATGTACAGCAAAGCGACATCTGCACCTTCCTCTTTTCTAGAATAGACTTCCATTTTTAAGGAAACAAAATCTTCTTTCCACTGCTCTAGATCTTTTGACATTTGATCGCTGTAAGGTTGGAGTTCCATAACTACATTGGCGTGATCATTTTCAATCTTAACAATGTTCTGATAGAAGAGATTCATTCGGCCTTTGGTGTCAAGCAGGTTGGTATATTTTTTTGCTCGGATATTATTTTTCCAAAATTCATCCTTGAGTCGCTTCTTTTCGTTTTCCATGATATCGATCTGACTCAGTAGGCGGATGTAGAAATTACCTTCTTGCAGTTGCATAATTTGACGACGTAAACTACTCGCATAATCTGCATCAGTAATTTTATCCAATTCTTCAAAAAACAAATCAACACCAAGTGGATCAGATTCAATTTGAATATCAGGTTGCTCATCTTTGATCGCAATCTGAACGATGAGTTGGTCTTCAAAACCAAAGTCGTTCAACGCAGTAGAAAGTGGAGCTATGATTTCATCGCGAATACATCTTTGTAATTGACGAGCACCGTATTTTATGTCGTAACCTTTTTCAGCAAGGTAGTAAAGAACTTCGTCGTCAATAGTGAAACTCATTTTGCGAAAGCGAATACCTTCTCTACTTTTTAGTAGTTCAATTTCTCGTTCTACGACGAAACGCATGGTATCTTGATCAAGTGGTTCAAAAGGTATGACTTGATCAAAGCGATTGTAAAGCTCAGGGCGGAAAAAACGTTGTACTGCTCCACTGAAAAAATCAGAAACATCTTGTTTGTTGACTCCATCAGAACCTCCTGTCATTGAGATTTGATTACTCATCATTTTACTTGCACCAATGTTAGAAGTCATGATGATAATGGTACTACAAAAGTTGACGACCTTCCCCGATGGATCAGTCAGCCTACCCTCTCCCAAGATTTGTAGGAAGATATCGTAAACAGAGGGATGTGCTTTTTCAATCTCATCAAAAAGTAAAACACAAAACGGATTTTGGCGAACAGCCGAAGTCAACAAACCTGAGGTATTGTAGTTCTCACCAACCAATCGGCTCATCGCATATCCTGATGAAAACTCACTCATGTCAAAGCGAATCATTCGTTCTCTACTTCCAAACATGAATTGAGAAAGGACGCGTGCCATCTCTGTTTTTCCCACACCAGTGGGTCCCACAAACAAAAAGGAGGCGATGGGTTGTCCGGTTCTCGCTAATGCTGTTTTTACGGATGCTAACATGTCAACTACAGCAGAAACAGCTTTTTCTTGACCGTAAACATTGGAGTTGAATTTTCCTTTAATGGCTTTGATGTCCATCGGAATGTCAGGATCTATCATGAAAAGTGGTAGACCAGATTCTTCACTAAATCCTTGGATGACATCTTTCCGATAAATCGTTTTTTCGGTAGAGTTTTTACTTTTATTTATGATGGTACTTTCCAGAAAACGGATTGGTTTTCCCGGAAGACCAGAGTATGGTGTAAATCTTTTGTTGAGACGTAAGGTTTCTTTTATTGCCTCAAGTTCTACTACTAGTTTTCTCGACTGAGCAATCTTTTCTACTTTCTTGACAATGATTTCATTCAATTGATCGGTTGGTTCGTCTACACGAATAATCTGAAATAGTGACAAGTAGTTGGGTTGCTTTAAATCAATTTTTGCCAACTCTTCTTCGGTGCATTCCGAAATCATGTTAATCTCTCCCCTTGCTAAATACGAGGTAAGAAACATGGCCATACTAACATCGTTGCCTTGGTATTGCCCAACTTCAAACAGTTCCATGAGATTGGAAATGTATAAGAAGTCATCCGTCTGTTTTAGTTCTTCGCAAAGATTTGCCATACTTTCCTGCCAGCCGGTATCTCCTGTGCATTCTTTGATTAATGTAGATGGCGTTGTCATCCAAATCGAATCATCTAGATGGTCAGTTCTTCTGGCGAGTTCTTGAACCAATGCCGTTTTTCCAACTCCGGAAGGACCGACTAGCAAAACATTTTTATTGAATTTGCTAAAGATCGCCCGTTCGAATTGTTCCATTTCTTTTGCTCGACCAAATACCGCTTCTTCCGTAACAATTAACCGTGCGGCGACTTTTGTCAAAAAGAGTTCCTGGTAATTGCTATCCGCATCTGCGATTTCACGAGGAGTTGGGACGACTAGGTTTACTTCCGTTTTGACTAATTCAATAGATTCCCACCAGATGACTGAAACGATTCTACTCACCCGAGCTAACCTTCGATTTCGGACAAAGTTAAGGTGAATGGCTTCTTTGAGATTTTCAATTAAATTGGGTTGATCCAAGCCGACCGACTCAACGCCGACTGCAGGAATAAATCCCCAAAAACCATTCATTGTTTTTTTATAAAAATAATCGAACTGAAGTTCAAAGTCTGGATATGAAATTTTGTCTTTTGCAGCTTTGAATGAAATCGTTATCGTTTCCTTTTGATAAGTGTCTGGGTGATTTTCTTCAAAAAGTTTATGTGCCTTTCCAGGATTGAGCATTTTTTGTTGAAGCTCATTGGCATATTTACCAGCGATAATATGAACGGATTTGTTAATTCGCTGTGCTTCACGATCCAAAATGGGACTACTAAGATCAATGTCGTCATTGAACTTAAGTTTCATCGCATAAAAAGGAATCGTAATGTAAAAGGCCATATTTCTCTAACTAGATTTAATAGTTTATTCGCAAATGTATTGGAAAGTTGCCTAATTAGTTAGGATTTTCAACCTTTTAGTCGATAAAATTCAGAATGTAGCACTAGCTTTGATATTTTTGTCTTAGTTATTTGAACAAGTCATTCAAAATAAAGCTCAGTAATATGTTTAGTTTTAAAGCCAATATAATAAAGAGAAGAAGGATACAGAAGCGATCGCTGTTAACGGGGTTACTATCAGCGGCACTGATGGGATATATGGGGTTGACCTATTTTGACATGGGGAGAATTCCGATCGTTGATAAATTAATTGCTCAGATTGGTCTGGGAGTTTCTACAGAGTTTGTTTATTTGGGAATTTTAGCTTTGTTGATTTTTCTAATTCTACCTGCTGTTAGAACGTTGCTTAGAAAGAAGACGATTGTTAATGGTGCGGTTCAGTTTAATGAAGAGGCCTTGCAGATAGTAAAAGGGAAAGAGAAATTTGATATCCCACAAGAACAATTACAAGAAATTAGTTTTGATATAAAAGCACTACCAGAAGGAAAGGCCCGGAAAAAAGATCAACTTTTTGGCGGAAGCTTCATGCGAATACCTACCAAGAAAGGAGTCTTTGAATGCGAGTTAGAGATTGAGACAAAAGAGCAACACCTAGAGTTGTTGAACATGGCAGAGTTTTTAAAAATCCAGCATGATGTAAAGGTAAAGGTCAAAGAATTGAAGTAGCCGACGTTTTAAAAAGAAAGAATAGGCTTAAAATGTAAAAGACAGCATCATATGATATGGTTGAATTTTACATTTTAAGCTTTTTTTGTTCGGTTTGTTTTAGAACCTCATGCAGACATAGCCTTCGTATGTCCCCAACTATATTCCTTTTCAAATCGTGCCAACGAACCTTTTGAGAGTATCGATCTAGCCTCAGGATCAAAATAAAGCATACTTAATGTTGTAGTGAAATTTTCTTCTAATTCGCCTATTGTTTTTCCTTTTACGATTCGACCACAAGTGTTGTCTACCAACTCTTTTGTTATCTCAGTTGCTATCGTTAAAATTGGAACTTTATTTTTAAATGCGACAGGAATCAACTTGGAGATGTTGCTTCTAGTTGGTAAGAACATAACAGAGCTAGAGGCTAAGACCTCCAAAACAGCAGTTTCATTTTCTGGAGAAATTAATTGACAGGCAGCGCCGATTTTTCGTTCCTTGATTATTTGCTTGATGGAGGGAAAGTTTTGTGGACTTTCAACAATGGTTAACTTTGTTTTTCTCTGATGTTTGTGGGTAACGCTATGATAAAACCCTTCGAATGAGTTGAGCGCAGTCGTAATCTCTTGCTCGGACAGGAAGTCTCCGACCAAAAGAATGTTAAATTCTTTCATCGTTTTGTGTGTTTATTTGTTGTAAAATGTTTGGATAACTTGACCGACCGATTAGTTTTGTGTTTTAATCAGAAAAGTTATATAACAATGATATCTCATCTAGAATTCATATGTTTATTTGATTTGGGATTAATTGTGACAGTCTAATAAGTTTTATATGAGATATTTTAATAAGTGCGTTTTGTTTGTTTTTTCTTGTTGAGTTTTACGTTTAGAATTTAATGAAAATGAAAATAAATGTTGATTTTACTAGCTATTCGAATTCCTTAAGGGTTGAAAAGGTTGAGGATAAAAGAATGATTTTCGATCCGATTCGTCGAAAACTGCTTGTGCTTACTCCAGAGGAATTTGTGAGACAATTGCTACTACAGTATTTGATTCAAACTAAAAGCTATAATGAGAATCGAATTGGGGTAGAAAAAAAGGTAGTTTTCAATCAAATGCCGAAAAGGTGTGATGTGTTGATATATGATAAAAAAATGATACCCTTTATGTTGGTAGAGTGCAAAGCGGCAGAAGTGCCTATAAGTTTGGCTGCTTTTGAGCAAATAGCTCGGTATAATACGCCACTAAGAGTTCCTTATTTATTGGTAACCAATGGTTTAGATACTTATTGTTGCGAGATGGATTATGAGAAAGAAACCTTTAATTTCCTACCTGAAATCCCCGACTATCCACAGTGAATTTTCGCCAAAAAATAATTCAAAGAAAATCATTTGAAATTGCTAAGTAAACAAGAAAACTATCCTTATTTTGCAGGCGGTGTTTAAAATCGTTGTCTTTCGTTTTTAGAATATAAGACAACACTTATGTGAAACTTAAGGCGATAAACTCAATGAGGATAAAAAGAATTTTGATAACCGGAGCTAGCGGTCAAATCGGCTCAGTTCTTACCGAAGCTTTGGTTATAAAGTATGGTAAGCAAAATGTCATTGTAACTGATATCAATAAACCATCTCATGATTTAGCTAAATTTGAAATCCTCAATATTCTCGATAAAGAGCGATTGCTAAGTCTAATTGACCAATACCAAATTACAGAAATTTACCATCTTGCTGCCTTGCTTTCTGCTAAAGGTGAGCAAAATCCATTGTTCACTTGGGAGCTAAATATGAATGGTCTTTTCAACGTATTGGAGGCTGCTCGTGAAAAAAACATTGATCGCATCTTCTACCCTAGTTCTATTGCTATTTATGGTGATCGAACACCACGAATTGATACACCGCAAGACACGGTCTTTAATCCTTCTACAGTTTATGGCATGAGTAAATTGGCAGGAGAGCACTGGTGTGCGTATTATCATAAGCGATTTGGTTTAGATATTAGAAGTCTTCGATATCCTGGAATCGTGAGTTATCAATCATTGCCTGGTGGTGGTACTACAGATTATGCCGTTGAAATATTTCATTATGCTATAAAAGGAGACCACTATACTTGCTATTTAAAAGATGACACTAGACTTCCAATGATGTATATACCTGATGCCATTCGTGCAACGCTTAGTTTAATGGAAGCTCCTTCTGAAAAGATAAATGAACGTGGTTCTTATAATCTTTCCGGAATGGATTTTACACCAAAAGAATTAGTTGCTGAAATTCAAAAGAATATTCCTGACTTTACAACAGACTATGCACCTGATTTCAGACAAGCAATTGCTGATTCATGGTCGGACAGTATAGATGATAGTGCCGCTAGAAATGATTGGGGCTGGTCGCCAAACTACGATCTAGAATCAATGACAAAGGATATGATCTTGAATTTAAAAAAAAAAATTAAAACAGCTCTTCCCTCAACTAAGCAAATAGTTAAAGAGCTATAGTTTCAACAATTTTCCTCAGATGATTAAGGAAAAATAAAACAAACCATCACTATGTTTAAATCAGTAGAACCAGCTTTGCAGGCTGAACTTTCAGAAATCAAAGCAGCTGGATTATATAAAGCTGAGCGAATTATCGTTACACCTCAATCAGCAGAAATTAAGACCGATACAGGTGGTACAGTCCTTAATTTTTGTGCCAACAACTATCTTGGACTCTCCTCCCACCCTGATGTAATTCAAGCAGCTAAAGATGCAATAGATACACACGGTTTTGGTATGTCTTCTGTTCGTTTCATTTGTGGAACCCAGAACATTCACAAAGAATTGGAAAGAAAGATTGCTGACTTTCTGGGAATGGAAGATGCGATATTATATGCTGCGGCTTTTGATGCGAATGGTGGTTTGTTTGAGCCAATCCTAACAGCTGAAGATGCCATTATTAGTGATTCTTTAAACCATGCATCGATCATTGATGGTGTTCGTTTGTGTAAGGCTGCTCGCTTTCGTTACAAGACAAATGACATGGAAGATTTGGAGGCAAAACTAAAAGAAGCGCAGGGCGCAAGGCGTCGTCTGATTGCTACTGATGGGGTGTTTTCAATGGATGGAACGATTGCTCAAATAGATAAAATCTGCGACCTAGCAGATAAGTATGATGCGATGGTGATGGTTGATGAATGTCATTCAACTGGTTTTGTTGGAAAGACAGGAAGAGGTACACATGAATATTGTGATGCTATGGGACGTGTCGATATTATCACAGGGACTTTTGGAAAAGCGCTAGGTGGAGCATCTGGTGGATTCACTGCAGCGAAGAAAGAAATTGTTGAGATACTGCGTCAACGTTCGCGCCCCTATTTATTCTCAAACACCTTAGCTCCTGCAATTGTCGGTGCATCAATAAAAGTGCTTGATCTTTTGAGTGAAAGTACATCCTTGAGAGATAAACTAGAAGAAAATACAAAGTACTTCCGTGAAGAAATGGGTAAGTCAGGTTTTGATATTATTCCTGGAGTACACCCTATTGTTCCTATCATGCTTTATGATGCGAAGTTGTCGCAAGATTTTGCTAATGCATTGTTGGTAGAAGGTATTTACGTTATAGGGTTTTACTACCCTGTTGTGCCTAAGGACTTGGCAAGAATACGTGTACAAATATCTGCGGGGCACGACCGTGAGCATTTAGAAAAAGCAGTAGCTGCCTTTAACAAGGTTGGGAAACAACTAGGAGTTATTTAGGTATAAAAGTAAAAAGGGATAAAGCATTGATGCCTTATCCCCTTAAAACCCTATGATTTAGCCAGTAAAAGCTAAGTTCTTATACCGACATTTAGCGGAATCTAAAAGCATTAAATGCCTGAATATTCACTATACTACGTTTTCAAAAACATATTGTTACGTTTTTGAATATTTTATATTAAAATAAAAAAGCCTTTGATCATCGATCAAAGGCTTTTTTCGTGAAGTTGCTATTTAATTAGTGTACTTCTTTTAGCACTCTAGCTGTTTTTAATCCTTGCTCTAGACGTCTAATGTGTGTAGGCAAATCATTTAGAATTTGGATTGAGCTAGTGTGATATTTACTAAAACAACCATCTTCTCTTTGTGCTCTTGAGGTAGCGGCGTTTAATTTTGATAAAAGGCCGATTAGTTTGTTGAAATCTTTACTATCCATTTGCAAAGTTTTTTGACAGGTGATATGAAAGGGGGCTTTTTGCTCTAACTCATAATTTCAAAAAATGTTACACCACAATGCTTATTGATTGTTTTGCTTCGTATTTATTGAAATTAAACTGTAGGTATTTTCATTTGGGAAGGAATAGCAATTAGCTATTACGACGATTTAGATCAAAAACATTGCCAAACAATATTTAATGTGACATTATTAGTCCTTCTTCCATTTCATGGTCGGTACTTTTTTTACCACCATTTGAATGGTCTTTCTTATCCGTTCCTCAAATAAAACGATCTTATCTTGAGTTAATTCTTTGAGCATTTCTTCACGATAATTTCGTACGGTTATCAATTCTAGATTATCATCTTTAACAACTTTGAAATCTTCTTCCAGTATATCAACTAAACCCTTAATTCTGTCAGGGATGTTATTGACGCAAACTGAAAAACTAATGGCCATGTTTTGCATCATATTGATTTTAATACGATGATCACTGAATAATTTGAAAAGATATGAGAGATGTCTTTCCGCAACAAAGGAAAAGTCCTTAGTTGAAATATGCAAGAGGCATTGATCTCCTTCGACAACTATAACCGGAGGGTATTCGATAATATCGATATCTTCACTAATCATGCTCCCCTCTCCTTCAGGATTGATAAATGATTTTACATGAAGTGGGATGTTTTTATTTTGAAGGGGCTTGATTGTTTTTGGGTGGATAACTTTAGCACCATAATAAGTCATTTCGATAGCTTCTTTATACGACAATCGATTAATTAATGTGACATTATCAAATAACCTAGGGTCAGCAGTTAATATACCAGGAACGTCCTTCCAAATGCTCATTGATGTTGCGTCGAGGCAAAAAGAATAAATGGCAGCTGAGAAATCAGATCCTTCTCGACCTAATGTAGTGGTTTGGTTTTCGTTATTGCTGGCGATGAAACCCTGCGTTAGAACGAATTGGTTATTTTCAAGTAAAGCAGGAACTTGGGTTGCCGCTCGTTTTTGAGTTTGCTCCCAATTTACTCGACCTTCTCTAAAGGTATCATCAGTTAGAATGATGTCTCTTGTATCTAACCATGCAGTACTTAAGTCGTTTTCATTCAGGTAGCTGGAAAGGATACGGCTTGATGCTAATTCACCTACAGAAACGATCTGGTCGTAAATGTAATCATAGCTATCTTCGATTTCATCTTCAAGCACCCATTCAATTTCTACGAAAATATCATTAATCATTGGAAACACTTCATGGCTTTGATCAAATAAATTGGCCATAACCTGGTAGTGAGCAGTCTTCGTCTCTTCCAGTAAACGCATCGCCTTTTCAATATCCTTTTCAAAATAGGCTGCTACAATCTTTTCCAAAGCATTAGTTGTCTTCCCCATTGCTGAAACAATGATTACCAAAGACTTGTCTTGATAGTTCTTAAGAATATTTGCAACGTTTTTTATTGCATCTGCATCTTTAACGGATGCTCCTCCAAATTTGAATACCTGTACTGCTTTATTCATTAGTATTTTTTTAGCTGGCCAAAGATATAGATTTGTTCAAATTTTAGTATCACTTGACAAATACAAAGTTTCTCTACCAATTATTAGTGCTTTAAATTGACAAAACACGCAATTTTCTAGTCTAAATTACTTACTTTGGGAGCCTAAAATTTGGGTTGGTGTAGTGAGTACACCTCCACTCAGCAATCATTTTAATTGAAAAGCATATGGATCCGGTATTGAGTCAAGCACTTTTAGTTTTGTTAGTCGGAATGATAACCGTTTTTGTTATCCTTTTCCTTGTGGTCGTAACTGGCCAAACATTGATTAGGTTCGTCAATCGATTCTTTCCAGGAGAAAGTAAATTAGCTGACTCAAAATCAAAACCAGTTCCAGTCTTTTATGATGAAGATAACATCTCCAAAAGTAAAATGGTTGCGATTATTGCTGCCGTAGAAGCGGTAACGAATGGTCAAGGAAAAATAAGTAGAATAGAGAAAGTCTAAGCATTAAGGTTTAGGGTTATGTGAAATATTGAAACGATAAATATTTCTACCCAGCCCCATAATTTAGATTTGAAGTTGTTTAAAAATAAGTGAAACGAACAAGCATGGGAAAAGAAATTAAATTTTGTCTCGTATATCGTGACATGTGGCAATCATCGGGGAAGTATGTTCCTCGAGTAGATCAATTAACCAGAGTAGCACAACCAATTATCGATATGGGGTGTTTTGCTCGAGTTGAAACAAATGGAGGAGGCTTCGAACAAATTAATTTGTTGTACGGTGAGAATCCTAATCGAGCCGTTAGAGATTGGACACAACCTTTCAACGACGCAGGTATACAAACTCAGATGCTAGAACGAGGTCTCAACGGTATCCGAATGAGTCCTGTATCTGCTGATATACGTCGCTTGATGTTTATCGTCAAAAAGAAACAAGGAACAGATATCTCTCGCTCCTTTGATGGACTCAACAATCCAGAAAATTTAAGAAACTCATTTCAATTTGCGAAAGAAGGTGGGATGATTGCACAAGGTGCATTGAGTCTTACCTTTAGTCCTGTTCATACGGTTGATTATTACATTCAGTTGGCTGATAAATACATCGATCTTGGTGCAGAAGAAATTTGTATAAAAGATATGGCCGGAATCGGTCGTCCAGTTTCTGTAGGAAAAATAGTAGCAGGTATTAAAGCTCGTCATCCAGATGTGCTCGTTCAGTATCATGGTCACTCCACTCCTGGTCTTTCTGTTGCCTCAAGTTTAGAAGCAGCCAGAAATGGCGCTGATATTATTGATGTAGGTATGTCGCCACTTTCGTGGGGAACAGGACATGCCGATTTGTTGACGATTCATGCCATGTTAAAAGATGCTGGCTTCAGCATTCCTGATGTAAATATGAACGCATACATGGAAGCTCGTGCCTTGACGCAGGAGTTTATGGATGACTTTTTAGGTTACTATATCAATCCGATGAATCGATCGCTAAATGCATTGTTGATTGGTCCTGGTTTGCCTGGAGGTATGATGGGAAGTTTGATGGCTGATTTAGAAAAGAATCTACGGAGCTTAAATAAGTGGTTAAAGAAAAATGGTAAACCAGAAATGACACAAGAGCAATTATTAATGAAGCTTTTTGAGGAAGTGGAATATGTATGGCCTCGACTGGGTTACCCACCTTTGGTTACGCCATTTAGTCAATATGTCAAAAACGTTTCCTTGATGAATGCAGTTCAGTTGATAAAAGGAAGAGAGCGTTGGTCGATGATTGATGAAAATACTTGGGCTATGATAATGGGGCGTTCAGGTAAACTCCCAGCTCCAATAGCTCCTGAAATTAAAGCTTTGGCAATGGAACAAGGCAGAGAATATTTTACTGGTGTTCCGCAAGACCTTTACCAAGATGAGTTGGAATTGTTTGCTGAAAAAATGGATCAAAAAGGATGGGACTACGGTGAAGACGATGAGGAGCTTTTGGAATATGCTATGCATCCAGCTCAATATCTAGATTATCGTTCTGGGAAAGCCAAAGAAACCTTTAATGCTGATTTGGCAAAACGAAAAGCAGAAAAAGCTGCCAAAGAAAATGCTGGTTCCACACCGATAGTTGTACCAGCTGCGACAAGCGCTACTACTGCCCCACTCCAACCAAAAACACTCCATGTAGATGTAAATGGAGAACAATTTAAAGTACGCATTTCATATGACGATGCTGGAGCTCCAGTTACAAACACCACGGCATCTACTCCATCTAACAATGAAAGTCCGCCACCGCCCTACCCTGCCACAAATGGTCAGTCAAAAGAAATTGTCGCGCCCTTAGAAGGCAAGTTTTATCTTACTAAAGATCCATCAGAAACACCAGTGAAAGTTGGAGACACGATTGCTGAAGGAGATACAATTGCCTACATTGAAGCGATGAAGGTAATTAATGCCATTACAGCTGATAAGTCAGGTACTGTGGTAGAAATTGTTGGACGCCATGGTGAGGAAATTGATGAAGATGATGTGATTTTTAGAGTTGTATAAAAAGCTAAAATGGAAATATTTGAGAAACTATATGAGATGACAGCTTTTGGGGACATTGCTAAAAATCCTGCCACGATCCTTATGATCTTATTGGCTTTCTTGCTGTTATATCTTGGAATCAAAAAACGTTACGAACCTTTATTACTTGTGCCGATTGCATTTGGAGTGCTATTAGCAAACTTCCCTGGTGGACATATGGATGTAGTGATGATTTCGGAGGAGGAGTTAAAGCATATTTCAATCATAAGCATTGCAAAAGAGTACGGCATCATGAATATGCTCTATTATCTTTTGATAAAAACGGGTTTGTTGCCACCTTTAATATTTATGGGAGTGGGTGCCATGACCGACTTTGGACCGATGCTTCGAAATTTACGTTTGGCCTTTTTTGGAGCTGCTGCTCAAATAGGAATTTTTTCTGTTTTGATTGCCGCTGTGTTTATGGGATTTACGGTACAAGAAGCTGCTGCACTGGGGATTATCGGAGGTGCTGATGGACCTACTGCGATTTACACCTCTATCATTTTAGCGCCTCATTTATTAGGTCCCATCGCGATAGCTGCTTATTCTTATATGGCTTTGGTTCCTGTGATAATTCCGTTGGTTGTTAAATACACTGTTTCTGAAAAGGAACTAAAAATCAACATGAAGGAGCAAGATCGCTTGTACCCAAACAAGACCAAAATAAAAAATATAAGAACCGTAAAAATCATCTTTCCAATTCTATTGGGAACGATCGTTTCGTTGCTAGTTCCTTCTTCCGTTCCTTTAGTTGGGATGTTGCTTTTTGGAAATTTGATTAAAGAAATTGGAACAGACACCAATCGTTTATTCAAGGCTGCTTCAGAAACGATAATGAACTCTGCGACGATCTTTTTAGGATTGACTGTTGGCGCTACCATGACTGCAAATACCTTTCTTAACCCTACCACATTGATGATTGTAGTTGGCGGTTTTATTGCTTTTGCTATTTCAATCATTGGTGGAATCACTGCTGTGAAAATATATAACATCTTTTCGAAAAAGAAGATCAACCCTTTGATTGGTGCAACAGGATTAAGTGCTGTACCGATGGCGTCTCGAGTTGCGAATGACATTGCTTTAAAGCATGATCCCCAAAACCATATTTTGCAATATGCTATGTCAAGTAATATTTCCGGAGTGATTGGATCTGCAGTTGCAGCTGGCGTTTTGATTTCGTTTTTGTCTTAATGACTTAAATTGATGTTTAAAGTAAATAATCTTGTAACTTGTGCCTTGAGTAATTAAACGAACGATTCAGTTGAGTTAATAATTTTTCACCTTCTTCTAGTCCAGCTTTACCATATAAACACATAGGTCACATAGTTTAGCCGATTTTATTTGGGATAAAGAATTGTGAATTGTTTCGTAATTACTAAATAGTAACAAGCTAAAAAAAGAATAAAATGCGCATAATTGGTTATATCGAACATCCGACTTACATGGTAACCGTTTTTCAAATGGATGATAAGTTTAGTGTAAAATTTGAAAAAAATCTTCTGGAGCAAACCTATAAATATCGTGGAGGTCCGCATATGGAAGGTATCAAAGATGTACAGCGAATTATCGATGCTGCATTTGTGAAAAGAGTGGATAATATTTTTGAAACGATGGAGAATACTCGATTGGATTCGCTCAAAGTCGAGGATGGCGTGGATGAATTTGATGAGATTGTTTAGTGGTTGGGAGTGGGAAGTTGGAGGTTGGAAGTTTTCCCGCCGATGTAAACTCCCCACTTCCAACTCCCCACTCCCCTAAAACTCCCAACGCACGCCATTCGTAAAACGATAGGTCGTATTCGGAACTCCCTCCGGTGTGCGAGAATCATACACAATTGAAAAGGTAGATGATAACTTCAGGCGTTGCGTGATGTTAATCAACACGTTGGACTCTGATGACAATCTTAAATCTGATAGATCAGAAAGAACGGGTTGATAGTAAGATGTACTATTAAAGGTAAGGTTGTCTAGTGGTTGAAAACTGAATGCAAGATAACTACTTAATCGATTGTCTCGATGAATGATAACTTCCTCTTCCTCGCCTTGTACTTCGTTGTCGTATTCATACATATACAGCGAACCAAAGTATAACTGATAGCGTTTTTTATCAACTACTTTGAATCGAGGGCCTGTGCCCAGAAGCCATCGTAATTTTAGATTAATTCTTTCATTGTATTGGATCTGAGTAAATGCCTCCCATACGATGCGCTTTTTGATTTGGTAGTTGTATCGGAAATGCTGAAAACCATCGTTTAAAAAATCTTCAGTATCTACTTTTCCAAGATTGTATTTTGAAATGGAAAGAAAGGTATGTCGATTTTTTGAGAAGTCGTGTCGCATGTCTCCATTGACGGTGATGATGGTTTTGTTGTTTTCTACTAGGTTGAACCCTATGTTGATGTAGCCAGTCCAGTGGATGGAGTCGGCCGTATTTTTTCGTTGTTTTTCGATGTTTACGATTTGACTGTTTGCCTCTATGTTAAATAATAACAGACAATAGATGAGGACTATTTTTAGGGTTTGGTTTTTCATTTTGGAATTTTTTTCAATTGGTTGGCTTGTCTAAGGAAAGAAATTTTTTAGGGAATTGCAAATTGGATATTTCTTATTTAGCTTCTTTTTTTGCCTGCTATCGTTTTTTTTAACGCATGGGAGTATGGGTTTATAGTTCCTTCGATCGTGAGGTTTTGTAGAGGCCGCATAGGTTGTTTCTTTTTTTTGCTTAAGCAAAAAAGAAACCATTGATGTGAATTTTCTGCTACTGCTTAAAACAAAAAAGAAATCCCGAACTTGCATGTAAGCAAATTCGGGACGACTTTTAGCAAAAGCTAAAAAGTAAGATTACTCCTTTACTGGAGGTGTTGCTGGTTTTTTAGCACCACCCTTAGGCGCGTCAGGCATCTTTACTTCTCCTTTGATGGTTAGGATAGTAGAAACAGGCTCAGTGTTAGCAGTGATGGTGATACGCTTGTTTTGCTTACCACGTTTTCCTCTTGAGTTGAAAACAACATCGATCTCTGCAATTTCTCCTGGAGCAATTGCTTCTTTTGGCCATTTAGGAACAGTACATCCACAGCTACCTTTTGCTTTAGTGATTACTAGTGGGTGTTTTCCTACGTTCTTTATTTTATAAACAGTCTGTGCTTTTTCACCTTGAGTGATTACACCAAAGTCGTAAGTTGCTTCTAGTACTTCCACTTCTGTTTTCGGTCCTTTAGGTATAGAAACTTTGTTCTTTGATTTAGCAACGCCGTCTTTCATTTTTACTTTTGACTTGCTAGGCTTTGTAGGTGTTGGCACTACTTTTTTAGCAGGTGCGTTAACCTTTGCTACATAATCCATTAGCTTCTGACGATCTTCAGCTGATAGTTTTTTGTAAGCTTTAGCTAAAGCTTTTTTAGTGTCAACTTTTTCTAAACTTCTAGCATAGTCCACAATCATTTTCTGCTTATCAGCATCCATTTTAGTGACGTTAGTAATTAATGCTTTCTTAGCCTTCTTTGTTGCTTTTTGAGCCATAGCTGGCATGCATAGTAGTGCAACAAGCGCCAAAGAAAAAACGATCCTTAAATTTTTCATTGATATTAGAATTTTAATTTTTATAATCTGAATGGTTGATTTCAGTTGATTTACATCGCAAAGATAAATATAAAAGATTTTAATTAGTAGGAATATGCTCTTTTTGGCAAAAATTACGCCTTAAATAAAGTTTTTTGTTCCTAGATTCTAAAGAAGATGTTCTTATTTAGCTTTGATTCTCAAGGGGAACGTTTAATTCGGTAAGAATGCCGTTAATCCCACGTTAAAATTGAATTGTTTAGTCTTATTCCAATTGTCGTTTCTTCCCAAATAAGTTGAAATATTATCCATATTAAACTTAATATCAAAACTTACCTCCGGGAGTATTCGAGTACTATATCCAATTGCAGGGCTTATGATGTAGGACTTTGGAGACCTATCGTAGTTTTTATCTTGGTTATTTCTTTTCTGCCATTGCAGGTTATAGCTGAATTGCAATTCCGCAAATAATTGACGTTTGCGACCTATTTTGAAATAATATCTACTGAATGGAGCAACGCCTAATGTGAAATAGAAAAAATTAGCGTCGTTCCCATAGTTGAGACCAGAACCTACTAAAATGTGATTGGTGATAAAATACCCAGTAAATGGTTGGAGGGAATTAAAAGGAGTAAAATTTCTATTAATAACGCCTTCGTCATTGTAACCAAGGTTTGCGTTGCCACCAATCACCCAGTCACCTTTATTTGTTGAATAGTTTACCTCTGTAGAATCTACTTTTAATTTACTGTCAAAAAAGTATTGCAAACCAAGGCTGACATGGAAATTACCATTCCTGTAGTAGGAGTTGTCTCGAACAGACTCTTTATTAATAAGCCAATAATCGATTTTGGTTTCAAATGCAATAGCTGGGTTGAAAAAATGTAAGAATCCAAATCCTGGACCTATCGTTGTGGTGTTATATTTATTTATGCCACCACCTGAGAGTAAGGAGCGCCGAGTACTGAAATCAACAAATAGATGTGCAAATACTTCGTTCTTATTCGCTTTGATAAAAGTATGACGTACCTCCAAACCTTGCCCTACAGTTGCAATTTTATTGACTACATTAATAGTAAGTGAGGCTCCGATAGTCCAATTGTCAGCAATGTTGACTGCTACCTCAGGATCAAGATATAAATTGGTAGATGGAGAGCCAAATGACATGAAGGTATTGGTTTCTAAATTGCCATTTACCATCCAAATGCCTTTGCTGGTTTGTGCATCAAGCTGAATGAAAAAGCATAGTGAGAATAGACAGGTGAGTGTAAGTATTTTTTGCATAGCTTTTTGTAATAGATCCTCTTACTTCCGAATCCTAAAAAGCAGTGCGTAGTTTTACGACTGCTTAGATTCAGCGCATTTATTTTTCAGGAATCCGGCAACAACATTATATCCTCTTTGGAAGTCCTTATTGTTATTAACGACAATATCAGCTGCTTCAATATACGGTTTTATATATTTTTCAAAAGCAGGTAAAACGTGATTTTCGTATCGATATAACACATCTTCAATCGGATAGTTGCGCTCTACTTGATCTCGCTTAATTCTACGAATCACTTTCAGGTTCTCCTTGGCGTGAAAATAAACTTTCAAATCAAGAAGCTTGCGCAATTTTTTGTAATGAAAAGTAAACAATCCTTCTATAATAATAATTGGAGCCGGATGAAAGGTAAGCATGACAGGCTCTGCATCTTTATTATTAAAATTATAGCGTGGCAAATTGACCGGAGTACCTTCAATTAGTAAATGGACATCACGTAATAATGCTTTTTTGTCAATGGATTTTGGTTTGTCAAAATTGACAATTCCTTCATCGTCTACATCTTGTTCATCACGCGGGCGATAGTATTCGTCCATAGATAAGATGCAAATTTCTTTTTCAGAAAATTCTTCTTTTATCTGTTTGATAAAGGTCGTTTTTCCAGAACCAGACCCCCCCGTTATCCCAATTATGTATGGTTTGTTACTCATAAAATATCTGGACCTTTATTCTGATTTTGTTCCATCAATGATGCCTAAATCTTTAGCTCTTTTCTCCCAGTTTTTACGCGCCAATGCTTGCATATCTGTCGTGTTGTCTGACTCATCAACAATTTCCATTCCTAGCAAAGTTTCAATAACGTCTTCCATGGTAACGACACCAGCCATTCCACCAAATTCATCAACTACTAAGGCAAGGTGTTCGCGCTTTTCCATCAATTTATTAAACAAGTCAGGAAGGATCATTGACTCATTCGCAATACTCATAGGCCGTGCAATATCTTTCAGTGTTTTATCTCCTTTTTCTTGGATCATAAAATCAAGTAAATCACTTTTTAGGAAGTAGCTTGAGATATCATCTTTGTTGTCTTTGTAAATCGGAATACGAGAAAAACGTAGTTTACGATTGGCCTCATAAAAGTCGCGAATCGTTGTGTTTTCTTCAGCAGTAGTAACAACCGTTCGTGGTGTCATAATATCTTCAGCACGTACTTTGTTGAAGTGCATTAGGTTGCGAATGATTTTGGATTCGCCATCTTTAAAGACGCCTTCTTTTACACCCAAATCCGCCATAGCAGACATACCTGCACGACTAATAGAAGCAGACTTGTCTTTCTTCATAGCACTCGTGATCAACTCACTTAGCCAAACCAATGGCCAGAGGATGAAAAGGATAAAGTTTAAGGAACGTACTGTGAAGGGAGTAAGTCCTTTCCAGTTGTTGGCTCCCAAAGTTTTAGGGATGATTTCTGATAGAATTAGAATGGCTAAAGTCATAAGGACAGGAACTCCTAATGTTGCCATAAAGCTAGTGCCCCATATTTTGGTAGCCATGGCTCCTACCCCAATTGCACCAACAGTGTGAGCAATAGTGTTAAGCGTTAGAATACCAGCTAAAGGACGCGAAATCTTATCCTTAATTTTTTGCAGCGGTTCAGCAACGGAAGAACCTGCTTGTTTTAGTTCTTGCACATAAGTAGCAGGAATACTTAAAAGTACCGCTTCCCAGATAGAACAGAGAAAAGAAAAGATGATAGAAACGAAGAAAAATATGATTAATAAAATTAAATCAGCACTCATTTTGATTGTTAGTTTTTTACTCTTGGAGTTTTATACTTTCTCCTTTAAGATTTAGAGTTTGTTTTGAATTTCCAAAATTGAAAATCCTTGTTTGTTGTATGATTGAGCAGTTTTAGTACGAGTTAGTAAGCGGCTAAGTTGCGTTTACTAAAAGGACAAATGCTGCATTGGTTTATGCTTAAGATTCCCAGCCGTTGAAAGCTAGTCGCATGCCTTTTTGACTTTCGTCAAATTTTCCTTTGTGGTAGGCTAGATGTCCACTTACGATTGTTGACTCTACTTGGCCTTTAAACTGATGACCTTCAAACGGAGACCAACCACATTTAGAATACAAACCATCTCGTTGTACTTGCCATTCTTTTTCCGTGTCAACGACCACAATATCAGCAAAATATCCTTCATCTAAGTAACCACGCTCAGCAAGGCGGAAACATTCTGCAGGAGCATGGCACATTTTCTCCACCATTCGTTCCAGCGAAATCATTCCTTTTTGATGAAAATCAAGCATTACATTCAAAGAATGCTGTACTAAAGGTAAGCCAGATGGAGCAGAAGTATATGGATTATCCTTCTCGTCCAATGTATGAGGCGCATGATCTGTTGCAATGATGTCTAAGCGATTGTCAAGCAATGCTGGAAATAAAGCCTGCTGATGAGACGCCGCTTTTATAGCTGGGTTACATTTAATATGCGTTCCTTGTGCTTCATAATCAGAAGAATTGAAGAAAAGGTGATGTACGCATACCTCAGCAGTGATTCTTTTTTCCGAAAGGGGAATATCATTTCTGAAAAGTGCTAACTCATCTGCTGTAGAAATATGTAAGATATGTAGACGCGTATTATACTTTTTGGCTAACTCAACCGCTAAATGTGAAGATTTGTAGCAAGCTTCCACTGATCTAACTTCAGGATGACACACAATAGGAATATTGTCGCCATATTTTTCAATGTATGCCTTTGTGTTGGCACGTACCGTTGCCTCGTCTTCACAGTGCGTTGCGATAAGCATTGGAACCTTTGAAAAAAGTGATTCTAAGACGGTTCGCTCATCGACTAACATGTTTCCGGTGCTAGATCCCATGAAGATTTTTACACCACAAACTGATTTTGGGTCAGTCTTGAGCACTTGTTCCAAATTTTCATTGGAAGCTCCCATGAAAAAGGAGTAGTTTGCCAAAGATTTGTTGGCTGCAGTTTGGTATTTATCTTCTAAAAGGGTTTGCGTTAAGGCAGCAGGTTTGGTATTCGGCATTTCCATGAAGGAAGTGGTTCCACCAGCTACGGCTGCACGAGGCTCTGTGTATAGGTCTGCTTTGTGTGTTAATCCTGGATCTCGGAAGTGTACCTGATCGTCGATTACACCTGGCATTACGAGCTTTCCTTTCGCATCCAGTTCAATATCAGCAGCCTTTGAAATATGGCTTTCGATACTGCTAATACGTTGATTTTCAATGTATATGTCTCCTTCTGTTGTCTTTCCTCGATTAACTATTCGTGCATTTTTGATGCAAATAGATTTCATAGATGATGCTATTGATATTTGAAATAAGTTTAAACTGAGTGCGAAAATAGTAATTCTGTCTAGTATTTTAATGTGATACAATAACAAGTTGAATAAATAGATGATTTGATGGTGTTTTAGCTAGTTAATTATGTTTCATTTTGAACTAGCTAATGAATACATTGATTAATTTTATAATACTTGAAAACCTCCCAATATTTGTCCATAAATTAATTTGTAATTGGCATTCTTTTTGTATCTTAGACTCACCAAAAGCATCAAAGTAATTCTAAAAACCGTTTAGCCATGAAAAAAACCTTATTTGTATTATCTGGATTCTCCTTAGCTCTAGTTATGAGCCTTTCTTTCTTTTTTACCATTTTTTATTTGTTAGAAGTTAATACTGTAATTGGCGTTTCAGTCTCTGTGCTTGTTATGCTATGTACCTTACTTTTAATAACGGATAAGAATTTTATTCAAGATATTGAGGAGTAAATCTTTGTTCCTTTTAAAAGGGAAAAGCCCGAAGCGCAAAAACGCTTCGGGCTTTTTTAATTTCTAGAAGTATAGAACTATTTAATTGGAGTCCTACCCTCTTGTTTTCATTTTAGAGCAATCTAAAACGACTAGCTTCTGCTTTTACAATTGGTTTTAGTCGTTCTGCAGCTTGTAGTAGTAGGTCATCATCATGAGGAAAAGGTTGTGGGCTGTTGCCCAAACGGTTTTTAGAATCTCTAGATAATGCTCGACGGTCTCCTGTAAAAGTTGAGGCATAGTTTTCAAAAACTGTTTCAACAGTAATTGGTCTAGTGTCGATTAAGCTTTTGTTGTCTCTGTCAAGTACTTCGAGCCTACCACCTACGCGAGCAAATTTATTTTGGTAGATTTCAATCACATTGGCGTAGATATAGGTGGTGCGAAGTACCGTTACATCATTACCGAGTGTGTCTTTAAGAACGTTTCCATTACTGTCTAGCACATATTCAAATCCATCTTCGATTTCTTTGTGATCCACATAAGCTCGCTCCTTTAAAATCTCAGGACTCACTTCGATGTCCGTTAATCGCATTAAGATGTCATAATCGTATACTACACCATCAACTGGCTTCATATCAAACTGATTCCAAATGGAATTCATATCGCGAACACTTATTCTTAGCAGCTCCTGCTCAAATCTTGTTGGCAAAGTAACCTGTGCATCGTTCGCCATTTTAAAAAGAAAACGGGTTGTCCCCAAATCTCTAGCCTCAGCAGTAAGTCTCTCCTTATCACGGAAGTCTGGATAGAACTGATCTATTTTATTAAAGGTCGCAAATGCTTTTCTAGCAGCAGCCTTGTCTCCAAGTCGAGCATCATTGAGGTAAGACTCTCCTTTTGCATAGTAATATTCAGAAGATTTCACCTTGGCTTCTTTGATTCGTTCGTTTACTTTGACAAACTTAAAATTAGCATGGTATCCAGCTTTTCCAATCAAAGGAAGTAAAGGTTCGACCATAGTTTGACGGATTTCAATGTCTCTGTAGGTGTTGTATATCCTTTGCCAGTTGCGTGGATCACCGTCATTTTTTAGAGCAGCGATATCTCGCATGTCTCTTTTAGTTGCCTTTTCGAATGCTTCTTCTAGGGCACGTACAAACTTTTCTTTTTTCTTGGATTTGCCTTCCAATTTTTTGACTGCGAACTCTACTGCACGGTCGTAGTCACCTGAATCGATCATCTTTTGAGGAGACCTACATGAGCTTGCAAAAAGTAGCACTAGCAATAGAATTGCGCCGGATGTTAATTTTGAATGTAATGCTTTCATGGTTGTTCGATTTAAAAGGTGAATAAATGTACCTTCTTTAGAGTTACTTGTTTGACTACTTGGATGGGGCTAGGATTAAAGAACAAATGTCAAGGAAATGGTAAAGTGCGTTAAGGAGAGGTTAAGGGGCGAGTAAGGATTAGA
>CALGLS010000010.1 GCA_937959375.1 uncultured Saprospiraceae bacterium | reverse complement strand
TCGATAGATGCGGTACAATTTTGTTTTTTCAATATTATCTACCTTTTCCATTTCTTGACCAATCGCGTCTCTAACCAATTTCATATTGGCGTGAGCAGCTTCGTATTTCGGTTTGTGTTTTGCAAACCAATCTCGATCATTGTTTTTACTAAGGTCTTTTAAAAATTGGAAAGTTGACTTAGGAATAGCTGGATGTTTCATATGAGAAAAGTTACTAGTTGTTTATTTTAAAGATACTCTTAAGTATTAAGTGCCAAATTCACTTTTACCGAAAGGTAAAATAAAATCAGATAGCAGTTTACAAATCAGGACAAACCTAATAAATTGAACGGAGACGACTTAGTGATGGCGGGATCTTTTTTAGAAGATGCTTAAAATCGCTGGTCTTGTTTGATGTTTTTAAACAACTTCAATGCTAAAACAATTGCTTAGGTAACTTTTTTGGATTAGATATCTGTTAAGAGGAGAGGGAAGACGGGACAGGCTGACCGTTAATTGAATTTGGCACTTGGAACAGGGCCTAAATGTAAAATGCCCGTCTGGCCAGCCGGACAGGTAAAACCGCAAAAGTCCAAATGTAAAAGTTACCCACGAATGACATGCTACGCCAGAAAGGCACGATATTCGGATACTTTTACATTTTGACTTTATCATTTTGCGGTTTTACATTTAAAAAATTTCGCTAAAAGTGATGCAGCTAAATATTCAGAGAACTGACTTAGCGGTCAACCTGCGAAGACGGAAGTCCGAAGTGCTCGTCTGGCGTATACACGGTCGCAAGAAACTTCCGTCTTCCGTCTCCTCTATATCTTAAACGATTTCACAAATTCAATCGTTGCATGAATATCCTCACTTAATACGCGATCTTCTAACAAAACAGGAACTACTTTTCGATACTTCGCAAGTATGATTTCTATTTTTTTCGAACTACGTTGTGGGCGTCGGAAGTGCATCGCTTGTGCTCCTGCCATTAATTCGATGGCAAGTAAACGTTCTAAGTTTTCCACTACTTTGTATAATTTAGTTGCCGCATTAGCAGCCATGCTTACGTGATCTTCCTGACCATTGCAAGAGACGATAGAATCAACGCTCGCTGGTGTACACAATTGTTTGTTTTGACTGGCGATCGAAGCCGCCGTGTATTGTGCAATCATCAACCCTGACTGTAAACCTGGATGCTCTGTTAGGAATGCGGGCAGACCACGTTGGCCAGAGATCAATTGATACAAGCGTCGTTCTGAGATGCTTCCCAATTCTGACAAAGCAATTGCTAGAAAGTCTAAAGCCAATGCTATGGGCTGTGCATGAAAATTACCTCCAGAAATAATTCCATCAGAGTCGGCAAAAATATTTGGATTGTCAGTCACTGAATTCATTTCGGTGAGCACCACATTTTCAACGTAGTGAATCGCATCATGCGATGCACCATGTACCTGAGGTACGCAGCGGAAAGCATATGGATCTTGTACGCTTGTTTTTTTACTCTTAGCGATTGGGCTTGTTGCCAAAATTTTTCGGATAAACTTTGCTGTCGCTAATTGTCCTTGATGTGGACGTGCTTTGTGAATGCGTTCATCATAGGGAGACATGCGGCAATCAAAGGCATCAATCGAAACAGCTGCGGTAAAGTTTGCCAATTGTAATAGGCGTCGACTTTGAATCATCGCCCAGGTTGCGTAAGCAGTTGAAAACTGCGTCCCGTTTAACAAGGCTAGTCCTTCTTTTGATTGTAATCGAATGGGTTTGAGTCCCATTTTTTTCAATGCCGTTGCTCCCTTCATTCGTTTACCTTTCCAATTCACTTCTCCCAAACCAATCAATGGCAATGAGAGATGCGCCAATGGCGCCAAATCTCCTGAAGCACCTAGAGAACCTTGCTGGTAAACAACAGGTAAAACATCTTCATTATAAAAATGAATCAAGCGCTCCACGACTTCCAAACTAATTGCAGAATGTCCATAAGACAAACTTTGAATTTTCAATAATAAAATCAAACGCAAAACTTCTGCTGGTACTTCGTCTCCAGTTCCGCAAGCATGCGACATGACTAAGTTTGTCTGCAACTGCTCTAAATCATCTCCCTCAATTTCCACATTACACAATGAACCAAATCCTGTATTGATACCGTAAATCAATTCATCTGAATTCTTCAATTTTTTGTCGAGGTATTTTCGGCAGTCAAGAATACGTTTTTTGCTAGCAGCAGATAGGGTGAGTTGATAAGAACCTTGAATGATCTTCTCAACGGTTTCTAATTTGAGATAGTTAGGACTGATTTTATGAATTGGCAATTTCAATTGTAGTTGTTTTTTTGTATCGTTTCTAAGATGAAGGCCAATACTCGTCACGCATTGAATCCTATTGTTTTTAGGGGATCAAATTTGGCCTTCTTTCAATTGGTGTCAAAATTATACATTTTTAGGAAATCTCGTTGTAGAAATATCCGCTATGTCTTTTATTATCACTATTAATAGTTGAAGTGGTTACTTTCTCTATATTCATCCTAAATCCTTCAATTTTGACGCAAAAGCGTTAATAAGCCTTAAGTTCTCAGTTAAACATAAGTTAAAGAGGTGTCTCAAATCCAACAGAATAGCCTTATAAAACGATGATATATAGGAAGTTATAACCAACAGGTATTAAAATTACGAAACTAAGTCATGTAACCTCTCGAACTAGGAAAAGTCTTAACTATCGAAAGCTTACAATAAAATTGTAATTTTGGCAGTCTTATTAAGCGAACACATTTGATTTAATTATTTTGGCTTTCACCAAAACCAAAAATTAGTAAAACCAAACTTCTATTATTTATGAATAGTTTATCACTACAACCCATTGGAAAGAAATTACTTTTTAGCTTAATCGCTACCTTATTTTTTAGCTTCAGTATGAGCGCACAGCGTATCGCAACTGTTGACACAAAGAAGATTTTGGAAAGTATTCCAGAATATCAAAAAGCACAAAAATCACTAGATGACGTTGCTGCCAAGTGGAGAAGAGAAATCAATGAAGAATACGACAAAATCAAAGGTATGTATAACAAATACCAAGCGGAGTCGGTATTGATGAGTGACGAAGTACGTGCTCAGAAAGAAGAGGAGATCATGAATAAGGAGAAGGAAGTACGTGAATTACAAAAAGCTAAATTTGGTCCTGATGGGGCTTTATTTAAAAAACGTCAAGAGTTGGTTCGTCCAATTCAAGATAAAGTTTTCAACGCAATTGAAGATTATGCAGACGTAAAAGGTTACGATGTTATTTTTGACAAAAGTGGATCTGCAGGAATTGTGTTTTCAAATGCACGATTTGACAAGACTGATGACATCATTGAACGAATCAAAAAAGATTAACACTTATTAGATAAATCTCCTATGTATTTTTTACCGATTACTTTTGTGAAAAATTAAAGGAGTTCTAATTCAAAAAGCTTATTTTTGCATGCGTTTTTCAAAAGTGATGAGCTACATTACTTATGCATTACAGCAAAAATATTTATGAGAAAAATATATTAAGGATTGGGCGAAAGCCCGTAAAATTATCAAAACAATGAAGAAATTAATTAAAATTGGAGTACTGATGGTTGCACTATTCTGCTTCTCCTTCAACCTCCAAGCTCAAAAATACGGCTACATCAACTCAAACGCTTTGATCGAGCAAATGCCAGCTGTTAAACAACTAGAACCAGAATTGGCTTCTCTACAGAAAATCTTAAATAAGAAAAGAGAACAAATGATTACTGACTTGCAAAACAAGTCTGCACAAGCTCAACAGAAGCTAGAGGCAGAATTGATGTCTCCTGCTGAACAAAAAAGAACACAGGAAGAATTAATGAAAGATCAGCAAGCAATTGGTCAATACGAGCAAACTATGCAACAGCAGCTTCTTGAAAAGCAACAAACTTTGTTACAACCGATCCTTGATCAGGTTAACGAAGCAATCAAGCAAGTAGCTAAAGATAATGGATACACCATGATCTTTGACTCAGCTGTTCTTCTATATGCTGACGAAACACAAGACGTAGGTGCATTGGTAAAAGCTAAATTAGGCATCTAAATCTGACTCGATTTGTCAAAAGCAAATAAGCATCAACCTATTGGAGTCTTTGACTCCGGCATTGGCGGCCTTACGGTCGCCAATGCTATTTCTAAGCAGCTCCCCAAAGAAGAAATTATTTACTTCGGGGATACTGCTCACCTTCCTTATGGCGACAAGTCTGCTGACGCTATCCGTTTCTACTGCCTCAAGATTGTTAAGTTCCTTTTGGAAAAGAATTGCAAAATGATCGTCATCGCCTGCAATTCTGCATCTACAGCAGCAGACCAAGTTATTTTCGATTTCTTTAAAGGTCAGGCAATATTTGTCAACGTAGTGGATCCTCTGGTTGAAGCTATTGCTGAACGAGATTATAAAAAAGTCGGCGTCATCGCAACCAAAGCAACGATTCGATCTGATGTTTATCGCACAAAACTAGCGGACAAAAAACCGAAACTAAAAGTTGCCTCTATGGCCACGCCTCTCCTCGTTCCAATGATCGAAGAAGGTTACTTCAACGACAACATTAGCGAAACCATTATCAGCAACTACCTTTCTGACAAGCAATTCAAATCAATCGAAGCGCTCTTGCTCGCTTGCACGCATTATCCACTTATCCGATCGCACATTGAATCATTTTTTGATGGTAAAGTCGATGTTTTTGATTCAACAGACGTGGTTGTAAAAAGCGTAAAAGCAAAACTCAAAGCTGCCAAATTGCTCAACACCAAACGTGTTAATCCACATCAATTTTACGTTTCTGATTTTACTAAATCATTTGAGGAAACGACTCGTCTTTTTTATACGGAGCAGATTAAGTTGGAACATTGTCCTATTTGGTAGTTGCCCGTTGATGGGGATGGGACACAGATTAGACGGATAAAACGGATTAGAACGGATTTTTGTTCGTGGAAGATGAATGCCTACTAACGAAAATGGGGTACAGGCAACGCATCTACTAACAAGACCACTTTAAAAATATTCAAACGCGATAAAAAAATCTTCCCCACTTCGTTTAATCCGTGTCTCATTCCCGATAGAAAAAAGAAAACTATCTTTGTATCTTCATAAAATCATCACCATGAAGAGACAATCTTACCAACTAAAAGCAGGGAATCTAGCCAACATGAAGTTAGTAGAATCCACGTTACCTCCTGCACAGGCCAACGAAGTAAGTATTGCCATAAAAACAATCGGGCTCAATTTTGCCGACTGCTTTGCCATTTGGGGATTGTACTCTGCGACTCCAAAAGGGACCTTTACTCCAGGGCTTGAATTTGCTGGAGAAGTGATCGCAGTTGGCTCTGATGTGAGCGAATACAAGATTGGCGATCAAGTCATGGGTGTTACGCGATTTGGAGCTTATACAACGCATTTGAATTTGGATCATCGTTATTTATCGCCGTTGCCGGAAGGCTGGTCATATGAAGAAGGTGCAGCGTTTTTGGTGCAGGTATTGACGGCTTACTATGGTTTGATTCCCTTAGGAAATTTGCAAGAAGGTGGAACAGTATTGATTCACAGCGGAGCGGGTGGAGTAGGATTGTTAGCTAATAAAATTGCCAAAAAATATAATGCTTTTACGATTGGATCAGTTGGCAGTTCTGCAAAAGTTGATTTTTTAAAACAGGAGGGTTATGATCGAGTGATTGTGCGAGGAGATGATTTTGCTGAAAAACTAAAGGAAGCAGTAGGTGATCGCGATCTTAAAATTGTAATGGAATGTATTGGCGGAAAAATATTTTCTGCGGGCCTCGAACAACTTGCACCCATGGGCAGAATGGTGATTTATGGAATGGCTAGATATGCATCTCCTGGTAACCGACCCAATTATTTGAAATTGATGAAGGAACATTTTACACGACCTAAAATTGATCCACAAGAGTTGGTCCATGTCAATAAAGGCATCATGGGATTTAATCTAATTTGGCTTTATGAACAGACAGAATTAATGCGCGAAATTTTAGCTAAAGTTATGTTGTTGAATTTGGATGCGCCCTATGTTGGACATACCTTTGCGTTTGATGAATTACCGGAGGCTATTCGTTTGTTTCAAAGTGGGAAGACGATTGGGAAGGTGGTTGTGGTGAATTAGAATGGGAATGGGAATGGGAATTAGAATTAGAATTAGAATTAGAATTAGAATTAGAATTTTCCCTTTAATTGCAAACTTTTATAGTGAATGCCAAAGGTTATCAAATCACGTTTATAATTTATTTTCTTGCGCAAACAAAAAATAAATAAGCTATGTGGTCTCTACAAACACACCACGTCAGCGGGCACTATAAACCTATGCCTTTATGCCTGCCGGCGAAGGCAGGTGTTTTAAAAATGCGACAGAGGAAAAAGAATAACAGTATAAAACACTTAACACGTCAAAAAAAACAAAACGCATTATGCAAAACAAGCCTCAACTTATCATCTTCGATTGTGATGGTGTACTCGTAGATAGCGAACCACTTTCGAATCAAATCATTGCAGAGGAAATTACAAAATTGGGTTTTCCAATGACCACGCAAGAAGCCTTCGATGTTTTTGCGGGCGGTTCACTGGAAATTGTATCTGCATTTATCAAAGAAAAAATTGGTGGTGTGGTTCCTGATAATTTAGAAGAAATTTATCGCAAGCGTAGCTATGAACTTTTTGAAGAAAAGTTGGTGGCTGTTGCCGGAATTGAAAGAGCGCTCAAGGAGTTAAGAATTCCACGCTGTGTAGGTTCCAATGGACCACTTCACAAAATAAAATTCAACTTGGGACTTACCAAATTATCATCCTACTTTGATGAGCAGCATCTTTTTAGTGCTTACGATGTCAATCGATGGAAGCCCGATCCGTTTTTGTATTTGCATGCAGCGAAAATAATGGGTGTTGCTCCTGAGCATTGCGT
>CALGLS010000009.1 GCA_937959375.1 uncultured Saprospiraceae bacterium | reverse complement strand
GATGATTCGACTGAAGCGCAGCTACATCGAAAAATTCAAAAAGGTTTTACCCGCAAAAAAAGTGGCTCAACTTGGAAAAGCAGAACGCGAATTTAAATCTGCAATACTAAAAGAAAGACGAAAGCGAAAAGGCAAACAGGGAAAAGGTGGCGAGAATAGACGACAGAGAGGTGCGAATTAGTGTTTTTTTTTCTTGTAGAAAAAAGGGTTGGGAGTTGGACCCTTCGACTTTGCTCAGGATGACAAAATCGAAGGACCTAACAAAATGTATTTTAACCAAACGACACACTTAATAGGATAAAACCCCACGGGCTCTTCTATGTTAGAGGGAAACTTCAGACTCCTTCTACCAACTTCCCAACTTCCTCACCTCCTCCCATCCAACAAAGGCGCCAATGGTGTGCTATCTTTCGGAAGCAATACCTCAGGGCGATTAGGCCGACCCGGTATAGCAGGACGCTCCACTGTGTCGATCGACTCACTCATACGAGAGGCTGCCATCAAAGTAGAATCTGCAAGTGCGCCTGCTCGCTCCATCATTTTTTTTAAACAACGCTTGGTTTCCGATTTTCTAATTAAGTCTAACTTCTCATCTACTGCTTCTCGAATTCGATCCTTAGGTACGACTACCTCTTCCTCTTGAAAAGATGGAAACAAAATAATTGCCAACAGGCAAAAAGCGATTAGTAAAAATCCGTTCTTTTTCATCTCGGGTATTTCTATTCTCTATTTAATAACTTTTCGATCTCTATCCTACGCTCTTTTATAATCGAGTCAACTGCACGCTCAACAAATCCGTTGAAACGCAAATCACATAAACTATCCAACTCTCTTCTCAATACTTTTTTCTCTGCGATGTAAATGGAATCAATTACTTTTCGCTCTTCTTTAGTAAGCGGCAATTCTGGTGCTTCAACGGTACAAGCAATTGGAATGATCAAAAAGAGTGAAAAAAATAGAAGTATAAAATATTTTATCTGCATCAGATTTTAGCTTGTTTTTAGTTATTCTCGATCTCTGTTATCAAGATCAATTACTTTTTTACGCAATTCAAAACTCTTACCCAAATACACTTTTCGAACCATCTCATCAGCAGCTAGTTCTTCTGCAGTACCTGCTTTCAAAATATTCCCTTCAAACATCAGGTAAGCTCGATCGGTGATAGACAGCGTATCTTGAACATTGTGATCTGTGATTAGAATTCCAATGTTTTTCGTTTTCAATTTTGCCACAATATACTGAATGTCTTCCACCGCAATTGGATCAATTCCCGCAAATGGTTCATCTAATAAAATAAAGTTAGGCGAAGTCGCTAGCGCTCGTGCAATTTCCGTTCGACGGCGCTCCCCACCTGACAAGGTATCTCCAAAACTTTTACGCACTTTATGTAAATTGAACTCATCCAACAAACTTTCCAGCTTATCCTTTTGTTCTGCTTTACTTAATTTTGTCATTTCTAAAACTGCCCTCAAATTATCCTCAACGGTCAGTTTTCTAAATACAGAAGCTTCTTGTGGCAAATAACCAATTCCGCTTTGCGCTCGCTTGTACATCGGCAGGTCAGTGATATCTTCATCTTCCAAATACACCCGTCCCTCTGTTGGCTTCACAAAACCTACCACCATGTAAAAGGTCGTTGTTTTACCCGCTCCATTTGGTCCCAACAAACCTACAATCTCTCCTTGGTTCACATTTATGGAAACGCCCTTTACGACGGTCCGTTTTCCATAAACCTTTTTTAGCGTATCTGTTTTTAATATCATTTGCTATCATTTAATAGTGACTTGGCTGTTGCCAAAATCAATTGCTTATTGCTCTCTTTTATTTTTTTTCTGTTTCACGCTAATCTCCGACTCCAAATCCCAACCAGCCCTTAATTCGTCAAGTTTACGAAAAATGAGTCGTTCTGGTTTTGTTTTTAAATCATAATTTCCGGGATCCCATTTGTTATTCCCATTTACATCTTCAATAACCTGTACCGAATAGTTACCAGGCGATAAATAACCATAACTGTGTACATAGTTACTATCGCTTTGAAACGAATTGGTAAACAGTTCTTTTTTATTATCCAACAACTGCACCACATAATTAGTGTCGGGGTTCATATCATTGATCGTTAGAGTCAAATTACCAAATTGCGATCTAGGACTCACACTAGTATTGATCAAAACAGTATCGTGTTGCAAACCAAATACATCTGTCAGCGCCGTTGGAAACAACTGAAGTGTGTATGGCAATTCTTCTCTCCAAGGATAAGTAAAGGAGACTATTTTTTTATTTTTTTCGTCGATGCTAATTTCCGGATACACCCGTATCTTTAAGGTATCTTCCAATAAAACAATTGCAGCAGTGTCCCATTTTTCTAAGGGATGATTAAACGCTATTTTCATTGGAAGGTAAGGGCTCTGGATCTCCGCTTTGCGAATAGTATTACCTGCTGGCTTAAGTTTTGATTTTTCTAAAAAAGCAGACCTATCCTGTCTTTTGACAAGTAGTGTGTCATAAAAAACGGTATCTGACTGAACGTAAATATTCCAATCAACAGAGTCCGTCAAATCATACCAAAGATGAACGGTATCTTTTTCATAATGCCAGTATTGCTTTTGCCCAACATCTTCAGCAGTAACCGTCACCTCAGGATCACTTTGATTGAACACTAGTTTTACATGACCATAATTATTTAATGACTTACTCAAAATCCGTATTGGCTTTGTTTCTTCAAAGACTTGAATCTTTATCGTATTACGAGTCGAATCCGTTACGATTATTGGGTCATCTAAATAACCAATCGTTTCATTATCTAAATCAAACTTATAATTCAGATTGTTATCAACTAGGGCAAAGACTTTGAAGGTGTCTGACTTAACATTATTAATCAAGAACGAACCATCTTTACTTGTTTTCGCAAAATAAAAAGGACGTTCCGTTCGTACAACAGAATCTGCCAAATTATCATACATCATAAACAAAACATCTGCAGCAGGTTTTCCTGTATATGCATCTACAATGTTACCTCGAACTGTCAGCGAATCAATAAAATCTCCAGTAGAAAACACAAAACGTAAATCATCTGCAGCATTCCCCGCCGTGATATCTTTGATCGCAGAACCAAAATTTATGGTATAGGTCGCATCCTCTCTAAGAACTTCTTTTTTATCAAATTCGAAGCGAACCACTTCTCCTTTTTTCAAGGTAACTTCTGGTCTGAACTCTAAAGGAGGAGATACAACTACTTGATTAAATGCATCTTTTAATTCTACATATTCATCAAACTCTAGTTCAAAAGAACGTCCCGTAAAATTGGTTTGCATATTAGGTGTAGACTTCCCCTCCACCACCTTCGGAGCCCTTATATCCTTTTCCCCTCCAGTCAATGCACCTATATTAGCACAGCCCCAAAAGGCAAGCCCCATCAAGAGTATAATGACATGAAGAAATAATTGTGAATTTTGCCGCATAATAGTTCAGTACTTGTCTTCTAGTAACGCTTTTTTCATTTTAAAGTTATGCGCGAAGATAGGAATTTGAGACCGCTTCGCTATCAGATCGCTGTGCCTGCCTTTGGCGGGCTGGCTGAGAGATCATTCGGCCTCGGTGAGGCCTCATTGAGAGATCGCTTCGCTGAGAGACTGCCTTCTAACGTAGCCACAAAGTTGCGGAGCTTGCGTTCGAGTGAAGTCCCTCAGCGAAGC
>CALGLS010000008.1 GCA_937959375.1 uncultured Saprospiraceae bacterium | reverse complement strand
AGTTATAGTTTAATCACTGAGTCTTTTAGCCCTACTTTTCTCAATTTTTAAGCTACAGCCAAAAGGATGAAGCCTAAAAATTAGTCAATTAGAACTAAAATTCTTCACTGATTAATGTAAACCCAATTTTGTCCAAGCACTCAAGTAGTTTTAAAATAGAATGATGATTTACAAGAAATTTCAAGCTCCATTCTAAAACAACTTCAAATGATAATGGTATTGTTTCGACGAAAAACCTAAAAAAGGACATACTTATGCAGTCAAATCTTCAGTTTAATCGTACCATTACTAATAAAAAAGTAGTGTTAATGGATCAACCTCACAAGGCTGTGTCAGAGCAAGATATGCAAAACGAATGGCAGCAAATACAAGCTGCCCAGGCAGACCCTGCTCTTTTCCGTCCATTGTACGATCGATATTACGAACAGATTTTTCGTTTTATCTACCGACGTACTGACGATCAAAATCTGACTGCCGATATCTGCTCGCAAGTATTTCTGAAAGCTATTCAGAAACTAGAAAAATACCAATACAAAGGAGTACCCTTCTCTGCATGGCTATACCGTATCGCTAGCAACGAAGTATCACAGTACTTCCGCAACGTCAGCAAGAACCGTATCGTTTCTGCTCAAGATCATCAACTGAATAACATCATCGATGAAGTTGTTGAACAAAAAGATGAGCAACTTCAACAGATGCTGCTTCAAGCACTTGACCAACTCAAACCAACAGATTTAGAACTTATTGAACTGCGATTTTTTGAACATAGACCGTTTAAAGAAATTGCAGACATACTCGACATTACTGAAAGTAATGCAAAAGTAAAGACCTATAGAATTCTTGAACGACTCAAGAAAACTTTAACCAAATAACCTCAGAATAGTATCGCTTTAGACCATGTTTATTAATTAACCTAAAGCTCAAAAAGCTACAACTTCCAGCTTATGAAAAAGAACAATTACAATTGGAATTTAAATCCGGACAATCTTTCTCCTGAGGAGATTGCCAAACATAAGGACTTCGATGCCTTGCTCAAAAAAGCGGTTCCCGCCACTGAGCAAGTTCCTCAGAAAGCGCCTACCATCCGTCGCCTTTATTATATCGGCGGTGCAGTAGCAGCTGCTTTAATCGGCATACTTTTTTACACCGTTGGTTTTGGAACCGGACCTGCAGCACCTATCGTCACTTTTGATGAATACGCTGCAGCACAGCCCTATGTCAACCCACCTATAGAGACAATTCAAAAAGCGTTTAACAGTCAAAGTATTGATGTCAACAAAGGAGGTGTATACGAATACGATAATGGTTCAAAAGTAACAGTGCCTGCTGGCGCCTTTACCGATCGTTATGGCAATCTCGCTGTTGGGCAAGTTGACATTAAGTACAAAGAGTACCATGACTATGTTGACTTCTTTTTGTCAGGTATTCCATTGGAGTATGATTCGGCTGGGACCAAATACTTTCTCGAATCTGCTGGTATGATTGAAATTTATGCTGAACAAAATGGTGAGCGTTTGGAGATGACTCCGGGCAAAACACTGGATGTTGAATTAGTTTCTAGTATCAATGTAAAAAAAGGAGCGCCACTTCCTTCATTCAATATTTATAGTCTTGATACAGAAGCCCGTAATTGGGTTTACGAAGGTGTTGATCAAATTACTTTGGCCGAAGAGCCAGCTGCTGATTTGCTAAGTGAAGAAGATGAAATTTTACAAGAGAAAGCAACGACCATTAAAAATCTTGAGCGCAAGGAAACAAAACAGTTAGCCGCGATTGAGGCTAGCTTACCAAAGCCGGTTAAGCCATACAAACCAATGAAAAAGAATGGTACTGACCAAGCCTTCAACTTTGACATTGCTGCAGATCAAATCAAGTATGGCAATGAAGTACCAACCGCTGCACAAGAAGGTGTGCGTAGCGCCGAACAAGATTTGATGAAACTGAAGCAAGAGTACGGCAACACGGTTTGGCAGGTATCTCCAAACAACGGTCCATACGAAAAAGAGGCTATCCGTGCCGTTACTTGGGATGACATGAACATGCGCCACTTAAAGAATCAGGATTACGAATTGAAATTAATCAAGGGTGACAAAAGTGTCAAGCTAATCGTTAACCCTGTTTTGAATGGTGCGGATTATGAAGCAGCTTTGGCAAAATTCAATGCGGAGCAAACGGCTTACCTTGCAAAACTAGACGAGCGAAGTACTGCTCTAGCCCAGAAGAAGGCAGCCTTAAGAGAAGAAATTGAAGCAGAGCGAGCTCTTTTCGATAAGAAATTTGATGAAAGAATTGCGGCATACCGGGCAAAAGGACAGGAGAACAGAGCTACAGATGAGTTGATTTCTGTAAGAGTAATTAACAATTTTACGGCTACTTCTTTAGGTATTTGGAACTGTGATCGCCCAATTCCACCTTCAATTTATACCTTAAAAGGTGAATTTAAAGGCTCTGACAATTCTGAATTTGATGGAAATATTGCTTATCTTGTTGACAAGCAACGTAATTCCGTAGCCCGTTTTTACACACAAAAAGGCACTGATCTTCAATTTAACATGAAGTCGGACAATCTCCTTTGGCTAGTAACGGAGGACAATAAGTTTGCAATATATCCGCCAGAAGAATTTAAGAAGATCAATACCAAATTCGGAGAACATACGTTTGTAATGAATGTAGATGATCGTAAGATTGAAACAGAGGAGGATATTCGTGAGATCTTGAATTTTTAGAATCGATCAAAGCACTAGAAGATAATAAGGTCGCGCTAAGGCGTGATAAAAATAGTAAGTTTCCTTTCTCTCAACGTTCCTGCACTTTTGTGAGTGTAGGGACTTTTTTTTTTGTGAGGCCCTTTAAGGAGGATGGGACACGGATTGGACGGATGGAACGGATTGGGGACGGATTTTTTTCTGCGATCGTAAATGCCGAGCAATTCAAAATTGAGCGCGATAATTGTGAGTGTAAGGTGTGAGTGTAGGGACTTTTTTTGTGAGGCCCTTTAAGGAGGATGGGACACGGATTGGACGGATGGAACGGATTGGGGACGGATTTTTTCTGCGATCGTAAATGCCGAGCAATTCAAAATTGAGCGCGATAAAAACCCGCGTTCAAAGGAAAAAAATCCGTCCATATCTGTTCAATCCGTCCAATCCGTGTCCCATCCTATATCAAGTGCACGAAAGTCTAAAGCAAAGTCTTAAAGCGAGGGCGCTTAGGAGACACATCACCAAGGCGAGCCTTCTTGCTTTCTTCAAAAGAACTAAAGTTACCTTCAAAGAAAACCACCTGTCCGTCATCTTCGTAAGACAAAATATGCGTTGCCAAACGATCAATAAACCAACGGTCGTGAGAAATCAATAAGACACAACCTGCAAAGTTTTCAATCGCTTCTTCCAGTGCGCGTAGCGTGTTGACATCAATATCGTTGGTAGGTTCATCCAGCAGTAGTACATTGCCGCCTTCCTTCAGTGTGATCGCAAGATGTAGTCGGTTTCTTTCACCACCAGAGAGCACGCCAACTTTCTTTTGTTGGTCTCCTCCTGCAAAGTTAAAACGACTGAGGTAAGCTCGTGCGTTGACTTCTGAGTTTCCAATTTGGATGAAGTCGAGACCTTGGCTCACCACTTCGTAAATCGTTTTTTCTGGAACAAGATCTTTGTGCGATTGGTCAACGTAAGCAAGCTGCACTGTGCTTCCAATCTTTATATTTCCACTGTCTGGTTTTTCTTCGCCCATGAGCATGCGGAAAAGTGTAGACTTCCCTACCCCGTTGGGTCCGATGATTCCGACAATGGCATTTTTAGGGATGGTAAAACTTACATTGTCCAGCAAGACGCGTTTGTCAAAACTTTTGGTGATACCTTGAACATCAATCACTTGATCACCAAGTCTTGGTCCCGGCGGGATAAACAGTTCGAGCTTCGCTTCTTTTTCTTTTACTTCAGCACTACTCATTGCATCGTAGGCATTCAAACGCGCTTTACCTTTTGCAGAACGGCCTTTCGGCGAAAGCCTTGACCACTCCAATTCTCGCTTCAGTATTTTCTGACGTTTTGATTCTGCTTTTTCTTCGTTAGCCAAACGATCTGATTTTTGCTCTAGCCAAGAAGAGTAATTTCCTTCCCACGGAATACCTTCACCGCGATCTAATTCTAGGATCCAACCAGCTACATTATCAAGAAAGTACCTATCGTGCGTTACGGCGATAACCGTTCCCGGAAATGACTTAAGGAATTGTTCTAACCAGTGAACAGATTCAGCATCCAAGTGGTTGGTAGGCTCATCGAGTAGTAGAATATCGGGTTTGCTTAGTAACAAGCGACAGAGTGCAACTCTTCTTCGTTCACCACCGGAGAGCACACTAACTTTTGCGTCATCTGGTGGGCAGCGAAGTGAGTCCATAGCTAATTCTAGTGTGTGGTCGAGTTCCCAAGCGTTGAGGTGATCCATTTGTTCAAGCAATTCGCCTTGCTCTTCGATGATCTTCATCATGGCCTCGTCGCTCATAGGTTCTGCGAGTTTGGCGGAGCAAGCTTCGTAGGCCGTTACAACATCCACGATGTGTTGTACACCTTCTTGTACCACTTCCTTTACTGTTTTAGTTTCATCCAATTCAGGTTCTTGAGCGAGGTAACCGATTTTGTATTCTTTATCAAAGGTTACTTTCCCTTGAAAGTTGGTATCGAGTCCAGCGATAATTTTGAGGAGGCTTGATTTACCTGATCCGTTGAGACCGAGTACACCAATTTTGGCACCGTAGTAAAAAGAGAGCCAAATATTTTTTAGCACTTGTTTTTGAGGTGGGTAGATTTTGCTTACGCCTTCCATGGCGAAGATTACTTTCTTGTCAGACATGTATGTTTAATTTTTCCTGAGTGGCTTAATAATGACCGTATTTAACTATCATTTTTTTACTAGCTTCCTAGGGAGTACTGTGATTTAATTTATCCCTGCAAAAATAAACATTCTGGTGAGAATTTTTGAGATTTTTTTAGTTGCTGTTTGGGAGAAAAAAACTGGCAAATATTCCTTATTTTGAAGATTTAGAAGAACTAACTCCTAAGTCAAATCGCGCCCCCAATCCCATAAAAACACTATAGTGTCTTACATTAACTTCATCAAAAGTAAAAATTAGCTCAGGTTCAATCTTAAAAGACCTTAAACCTTGATAAAAAGATACTTCATAAAATATGACAAATCTTTTATTCAGTTTTACACCAATATCAATACCGACTTGTAGTCCCGTCTCTATTCTAGATGCCGGCGCGTTTATATCCTTCGTGATGCCCTCTGGCAGAAAGTTCAACATTTTAAAATCATCAACTCCGACTTTAGATTTAGCGTTGACTAAAAGTGACTGGATCACTCCTGCAAACAATCCCATACAAATTTTTCCATTTGTACGGAGTCCTCCTAAAGCAGATATTCCTAAAAAATCATAATTTTCGTTTGTCTTCCTCTCTCCAAGAAGCAATCCATTTTCATCATTAAGCTTGAGGCTATTAACATACCCCATTTGATTATATGACAAACCTGTCTTAAAATAAAAATATTCAGAAACAAAAAAACTAAACTGTATCGATTCACTCAACCCAATTCTATCATCCCAATTCCTATAACTATCTCCGTTCAAATTACTAAAATTGACACCAGATAATACACTCATTTGTTGTTGTCCAAAACTATGGAGCGAAAAAATAAGACAGCAGGCTAACATGATTTGTTTCATAATCTTCACTTTGAAGTTGTTTAATAAAAAGGCAACATTCAATTTTTTCTTTTACTAAGACACACCATTTCCTAAATCAAATCGCAGTCCAAGTCCCAGATAGCCACTGTAATGTTTTAGCTTAACTGGCACTTCAGAATTTCGGAGAACATTAAATGGCGTTAGACCTTGATAAGCAGATATATCAATAACGAATATCGCTCTCTCCCCCATTGCGACACCAATCTCAATTCTGAGTTCTAGACCAAGATCAAACCTCGAAAACGGTTTTTCCAATGCTCTAACCCAAGTATCTCCTTTTACTTCATCTTTAGGTAATAAATCCCCAAAAGATTCTGAAATAGGAGATTGAAATTCTCCCTTTACCAATGCAGATTCTAAAACTCCAATGGAAATTCCAACACTAGCTTTTCCTGAGGTCTGTAAACCTACCCGAGTACTTATTCCTAAATAATCATAATTAATTTTTGTTTTTCCACTACCGATTGGCCTACCCGTTTCATCGATAAGACTAGTCTCAAAGGAATAGCCTCTTTGATAATAGGACAAACCTGTTTCGAAAAACAATTTATTTTTTACCAAAAATCGATATTCTAATGCCGTCCCCAATCCAAATCTAAAACCAGTGCCTATATCATCAAGCTGACCAGTTCGATCGCCATTTGAACGGCTAATATTCAGCCCGGATTTAACACTGACATAATGTTGTGCAGAAGCATTAAAAGAAAAAAATAGCAATAAAACAAAAAGGGATTCTTTAATAGCTAATATTCTTTGCATTCTTGAAATTACCTTTTATAAATCATTGAACAAAAAACTCGATCATGTTTAACACAAAAACCTTATCTTTACAGCCAAATTAAAATCCATAAAAATGAAATACGTATCAAGTATTATTCTAATTGTTGCATTATTATTTTCATGTAAATCAGATGTTGAAACAAACAATCAGCCAACTTCCACTCCCGAAAAAAGCAGTACCAATACCGTAAAATCGACATCTCAATCTGGCGCTCGCCCTATATTAAAATCTGACACATATGACGGTCAGCTCCTTGCACTCTCACGTATTTATCTAAAATACAATACGAGCGGGATTAACAAGTCTGACGAGATCAGAAAAGAGCTAGAAAAAGTAACACACAAAGATTTAGAAAAAACAAAGAATCTTATTTTTGACATTACCCAACGGAGTAATAATTTATTGTCTAAAACTTATTTGCAAAAGCCAAGTAAAAAAGAATTACAAGCGCTTTACCAAATTCGTTTTATCAATTGGAATTCAATGTCTCTTGTTCCAGTAACAGAAGCTGTTTTGAAAAAACTTGATTTGGAAAACGTATCAGAAGCCGATTTATTAACGGCCTATTACAGAATGCTTGTTAGTCCACTAGGAAGCAATACTATGCAACAAGATCCATTCAGAGGAGTAAATATTGATTTAAACAAATTAGGATTGAGCAATGAGCAAGAGAAAGGAATTCTATTTTATAGCATTGCTGCAAAGTTCTCAACAAAATACAGCCGTTACGCTCGTTCTCAAAAAGATAATTGTACGAAGACGAAAGAAATGTCTCGATCATTCCCTCATATAAATGGCAAGAATATATTCGAAGCAACTCCTCCTAAATTTAAGGATTTCGAATTCGTAATGAGTAACAATTTCCCAACGGCAAGTTTCAGTGAAATTCATATTCCATCTTACGAGAAAGCAAAAAAGCATTACCTCGATTGTAAGTTTTAAAACAAAAGAAACAAAACAATTGAACTCGCAAAACCGACTAAGGCCAAAACCGTTGTCATGGCTGTCCATGATTGAAATGTTTGCTGTTCTGTCATTCCTAAATATTGCTTAACCAACCAAAATCCACTGTCATTCACATGCGACATAATGGAGGCTCCTGATGCGATGGCTATCACCAGTGCTGCCAACTCCCCTCCTGAACAATTTGTCCCTACCAACAGAGGCGACACCAAACCTGCAGCAGTAATCATTGCAACGGTTGCCGATCCTTGTATCACCCGAATCAATACTGCAGCAATGAAGGCGAAAAGAATCAAAGGCAAGCCTGCGTCACTTAGCAATTCTGCGAGGTAATTCCCAGCTCCGGTATTCACCAACACTTGCTTGAAAACACCACCGGCTCCTGTCAATAAAATAATCGTTCCTGCTGGAGCCATCGATTTTGTAGTGACTGCCAACAATTCATCGGAGGTGTAACCCCTCCCTATTCCCAGCATATACCAGGCGATCAAATTCGCAAGAATCAAAGCCGTAAACGGATGACCTACAAATTCAATAATATCTAAAGCTGTTTGATTCGTTATCGAAATCAAGCCAGACTTCACCATCGTGCTACCAAGTATTAAGCAAATAGGAATTGCTATAATTGCTAGAATGGTTGACACAGCCGGCAACTCTTTCGCTACTTCCTTTTCAACCACCAGCTCTACAGGCGCTGACAAATGTATTTTTTCGGAAATGTATTTTCCAAAAAACAAACCACTCACTAAAGCAGTTGGAATACCAGCCAACACACCGATTAAAATCACCCAGCCCAAATCCGCTCCCAACATATCCGCAACTGCTACTGGCCCTGGAGTAGGCGGTATAAACGCATGTGTAATGGCCAAACCTGATAACAATGGAATGGCATACAACAATAAAGACTTTTTGCTTTGTCGTTGCAAAGCATAAATCACTGGAACTAAAATAATAAAAGCAACATCAAAAAACACAGGGATTGCAATTACAAATCCCGTCATCATCATCGCTAAAGGTGCTCGTTTAACACGCATCGATTTTATCAGATAATCTGCCAAAGCTACTGCCCCACCTGACTTTTCTAATATGGCACCAAACATTGCTCCCAAGCCTACCACTGTAGCTACAAATCCTAAAGTAGATCCCATTCCTTGTTTCACCGTTTCCATCACCTCCGGACCACTCAAACCCGCCAATAATCCTGCTGTAATACTCGCCATCAACAAAGCAATAAATGCAGGAATCTTAAAATAAAGAATCAGTACAAGAAGTAAAATTATTCCGGCAAGAATGGCTAATAAAGTGAATCCCATGATTTTTGTTTTCGGTTTTAGACGTTTATGCTAAGTCCAATTTGTATGATATTTTTTTCCTGACGGGTCATCTACCCGCTCATAAGTGTGCGCACCAAAAAAATCGCGCTGTGCTTGAATCATATTAGCAGATGACTGTTGGTGTACATAACTTTGCAAATAATTTAAGGAAGCGCTGTGACAAGGAATTGAAATTCGAGCTGCTGCTGCCAGAGCTACGATCTCAGCCAATGCTGTCTCATTGTTTTTGACCACAGTCAGTAAATCTTCATCTTGTAAAATACGCGTTTGATTTTTCAAAACCACTACTAACTTTTGCATAAGCTTAGATCGAATGATACAACCATTCGTCCAGATTCGAGCGAGTTCTGAAAGATCAACCTGCCAGTCGTATTGTTGAGAAGCGGCATCAATTAGATGAATACCTTGATGATGATTGACAATCCGAGCGAGACGATAAGCTCCTCTCAATTTTTCAGCATCAATTGATATACTTTGATAAGGTGTTTGATACAATTGCTCCGATTTGCTGCGCTCATCTTTAAAAGCAGAAATGTAACGTGCAAAAAGTGCAGCAGAAATCGTTGGCACTGGCACGCCCAATTCACAAGCGGCAATGGTCGTCCATGATCCGGTCCCCTTATTTCCAGCTTTATCTAAAATAAGATCAATCATCCAGTTATCCTTTTCTTTTTTGCGTAGAATCTGGACGGTTATTTCCAGCAAATAAGATTGTAGTTCGCCTTCATTCCAGCTTTCAAAAATGTTGGCAATTTCGTTAGGTTCCAAACCATTTCCCCATCGAAGTAAACTATAGGTTTCAGCAATTAATTGCATCTCTGCATATTCGATTCCGTTGTGTACCATTTTTACAAAATGCCCTGCTCCACCCTTCCCAATGAAGGCACAACAGTTTGATCCTAACACGTCTTTTGCAGCAATTCGTTCTAGATAACTTTTGATTAAATCATAGGCTTCTGGAGAACCGCCCGGCATGATAGATGGTCCCTTCAGCGCACCTTCTTCACCTCCCGAAACACCTGTTCCAATATAATGGAGCTTCGCAGATTTTAGCTTTTGCAAACGGCGTTCTGTTTCTTTATAATGCGCATTTCCACCATCAATGATGACATCTCCGGGTGTCAACTGAGGAATTAGTGTATCGATCATTTCGTCAATCGCTTTTCCTGCAGGAATCATCAAGAATATCTTACGAGGCAGGCTCAATGATTGAACAAAATCTGATAGGTCCTGAAACCCCTGAGCAGTTGCTAATGCTGAATGTTGTGCAATGAAATCGCTTGCTACATTTTCTTCTACATCTTTTAAGTAACGATTGTACAAGGATAGGACAACTCCTTTATCTGCAAGGTTGCGGCTCAAACTTTTCCCCATTACACCTAATCCAACCAAACCAAATTCTGATTTTTTCATTTCTATTTTTGAAATTAATTGATTAACAATTTCTGCTGTTGTTCCTTCTATCGACTGATGTATTCCATAGCTAGGAATCTCTAAGGTTTCAAACTGTGAAGCTAAAAGTTCATTTGGCATAAAATGGCCATCTCTATTTGACATGCGTTTTGAAATTAAATCAAAATCACCATTTAGGTAAACCCAAATAACTTGTCCATCTATCCCTTTTTTCAAAACCTCTCGATAGGATTCTTTTAGTGCTGAACAAGCGATGATCACACTTTCAGTTCCTAGTTGTTGACCAACAAAAGTATGAATCGCTTCCAACCAAGGCCAACGATCTGAGTCATTTAAAGCCTGTCCTGATTTCATCTTATCGATATTCGCTTTTGGATGAAAATCATCTCCATCAAAAAAAGGAATACCCTGTTCTTTTGATAGCTGCGTTCCAATCGTACTTTTCCCTGACCCAGAAACGCCCATTATGTAAATGACCTTGTTTTGCATATGCTAATTTTACTTTGAGCTAAAGGTATTTTCTTTTTAGCAAAAAAAAAAACGGGATGACTCTGCCAGCATACAGAATCACCCCGATTGGGTATCATTTTTTATTAGCGTCTATAATTTATTTTGATTCAAATCAAACGAAAAGTGGTGCTAGATGATTTGATTAGAATATGGTACGTACAACGTTTACTAAATTTTTGAAGTTGAGTAAACATCCATTCATTCCAAACGTTTACCAAATGAAACCACTTAGCACCAAAAAGTTTTCTCCAATCTACAACATGCAGCTCACTATTTTCTTGCTGGCTACCATCCAAAATACTTAGCCGGTTTAATCCCCTTCAATCTCAAATAAACGATCAGTTGCCCGCGATGATGGGTAACATGATCGTGCATCAGCCAAATAATTTGACGTCCCGTCATTGGTCCTGCAAAAAAATCCTTTTGTGTATTTAAAATCGTGGTATCCTTTAAAGCGGCTTCCATTACTTTGCCTGCATGTTCACAAGCAGTGCGCATATATTCGATGTGTTCCTCTTTTGTTGTTGGTTCTGATTTTTCAAACTTTTCACCACCTAGATAATCGGTGCTTAGCCAAATCATATTGTCAACCATATGGGTAATTTGTTCTCTAAACATCTTGACATCTGGCGTAGCTCGAAAGTCAAAATGTTCTGCGGGCATCGAGTCGATCATGTTGATGGTATACTGAGAAGCGTT
>CALGLS010000007.1 GCA_937959375.1 uncultured Saprospiraceae bacterium | reverse complement strand
AAACTTGAATCAATTAAATCCATTGGATAACCGGAGAGGGTAAAAACTGCTTGGAATACCATCCACATGATTCCTAAGAAAAAGAACATTCCGAAAATAGGGTGTAGCAGATATTGATCCCACTTTTTTGTGTTGGTCAAGTAGGTCTTAGCATTGGTGTTTTTAACCGCAGCTTGTATAAGGCCATGAATGGTTTTTCGTCGTTTTAGGAATTCTTCTTCACGTTCTGCAACCGGATTTTCATTCCCCAAGGTTTCATAGTAATGATTCACATATTGACCATTATCAAAAGCATCGTATCCAGATCTACAAACAGTGTGAGGAACGGTAAACTTATTTTTATCAATGAGTTGCTTCAATTGTTCTAAGCCATCACCCTTTCTCGAATTCATCATGATAACGGGGCAGCCAATTAGGTCTTTTATTTTGGCAGTATCAACTTGTATTTTATTTTTGACCAATTCATCTTTGAAGTTGATAATCAGAATCATAGGTGCGTTCAGGTCAGCTATTTCTGAAAACAGAATAAGATGATCTTCCAGCTGTGTTCCACTTGAGACAAATACAATTGGTTTACCTTCTTTAGCATGTTCAAGAATGGCGTTTTTAGAAATAACTTCTTCGGGAGAGGTAATTCGGAGAGACTTCAATCCTGGTAAATCGATGATGGTGGATTTATTAAAAACACCTTTTTTTCGTTCTACCGTTACGCCTGCAAAGTTTCCAATTTTTTGATTAAGTCCGGTGAGTTGGTTGAATAAGCTACTTTTCCCAGAATTGGGTTTACCGATTAGTACAATGTCCTGTTGTGCACTCATATCTTGATCCACTCGATTTGGTTAAAATCATCCATGCGTAGGCTCATCATTTTGCTGCCGATAGTAAGGTTGATTAACTGGGTGAAGGAAGGACTGTAATTGACTGAGAAGATGGTTCCAATACTGATGCCATTAGCCAGCAGAAATGCACGTAGCTCTAGTGATCCGTCGATACCAATTACGATGGCACGATCGTCTTTTTTTAGTGATGGTTCTCTCAAAATATTACAATTCCTGATTAGGGGCGTAAAGTACGGATTGTTTTAAAAATATCGGCTAGTTTATTGTATAATTCGTCCGTCATTATTTATTAGAACTACTTTCGTTCTACAATTGTAGCTTTTGGAGTCTTTTCAAAAGTGATATCTTCAAAAGGTGCTTCTTGAACAACTATCTTTACAAATTCAGTCTTGCCACGAGGTTTCGTAGGCACCCCATCCACTAGGTCATACCAACTCATTGAATTTGGAAGGACTAGGCCGCTAACTTTTTTCCAATCATCGTATCGAATCCATTTTATCTTTTTGCTTTTTGCATTGGAGAAATAAGTGACCGTATAGCCAAGCCAGGCCATTTGAAAGGTTTCAGGATCGTAGTGTATGAAATATTCGTCTTTTGGGCTTACGCCAACGTCGTTGTTGTAGGTGATTTGAAAACCGGGGTAAGTTGTTCCTTCGAATTCAAGAGGAGCAGTCTCGTTGTAATTAATTCCATCATCAGCCAAGACAAAAGGCATCGCATAAAAGTAAAACATCAAGTTGTGATAAAAAATGGGATTGCCTTTGTAGATGGAAGTATCAGCATCTAGCCAAAAATCGTTACCATCGTATCCTGTGATGAAAGTTGGTGCTTCAATTTTTTCTCTTCGATTTTTTAAGTCAATGAATTGCGCTTCATTGCCGTCTTCTTCCGAAACTATTTCGTATGACATGGCGTGCATCTTTTGCCAAGCGTCAAGTCCGCCATGTTTTGCAAATATTTTTTGCAAAGGCTTAGGATATTGTTTTGAGGAAATGGAATTTTCCGGTGCTGAAGTTTCATTTGGTGGAGTTGGACTAGGTTGATTATTGCAAGCTACAAGTAAAAGCAACGATAGGCCAGCTGTTAGGGTCTTATACATATCCTGTTTTTTGTTAAACAAATTTACGAAAAAGGGGGATAAGTGGTGAGCTTTTAGGGATATTCTATTTCTGAAAGTTGATGTGCTGTCGGTAAGTGGTCTTCTGGCGTGTTTTTTAAGCGCATAGGGAGAATAAGTTTAGAGTTGCCCGTATTGCGTAGTACCCATTAAAGAGGCCACATAGATTTTTTGCTACGCTTAAAATTGGTGACGCTTTGCTTTTAGGGCGTTTGGTAAACTTTCAAAGTTTGCTAAACGTTTGGTTTCACAAATTACTTTCTGAGTATTAAAAAAAATTAAAAGTAAAAATGAATACAAAGCGAGATTATCTTAAAACGTCTAATTCTTGGTTGTAATCGTATTGCAAATCTTCATGTAATGTTTTGATTGCTTTTTCGATGGCGGTTAGTTGGCGTAGATATAGATTTGTGAGCATTTGATTTCTCTTGATGCTGGGGCTAAAGTCTTTTAGCTTGGCACAAAAGTAGAGTAGGAGTTCTACTTCGGTTTGTTTTTTTTGAGAGTAGCGAACAAACTTTTTTATATTTCTCAAAATCTTTCGGACACTCTTTTTGATAAAGTAATAACTGCTGGTATTAATTCCTTCAAAACCTTCGTCGATTTCGCGCTTTACAGATTCGATGTACGCTGATTCATTATCGGCTTCAAAGAGTAGGTAAGTCAATAGCTCCTTGTTTTCTTTTTTGAATTTGGATAAACGTAGACAAATTTCAAGCAGTTCTTTTGGTGAGCGGTGAATGAGTTCGTCCTTTAATACTTTTACAGTAACGGCTTTCATCTTTATGTTGACTTTAGAGTGTTTGATTAATTTAATTAGGTCATCCTACTTAATGAACGCTAAAGATATTAATTTATGGTTCTTTAACAAATCTCGTGATAGAACCCAATGATAAAATAAAATCAACGTTTCCTTCGGTCACTTTTGTTTTCATTTTAACATTGGGCACGGGATTTTTCAAAGAACGTAATTTATTGAAGAAAGGAATGAGCGATTTTGGAGACTTTCCGTTTAAAACTGTACTTTTAGTTTTTAAATAACTTCAATAAAATATAAATATGAAATATTTAATGATGGCTCTTTTCGCAGTTTCATTAGTTGCTGCTTGTAATACTCCTTCGGGAACCTCTAGCACAACTCCAAAGGATGAATTGGATGGAAAATGGACAATGACGTCTTATTCTGCTTTTATGCCTAACATTCCAACTTTATCTACTGGTGATATAGTTTGGGTGTTTGATAGCAACAAGAAATCGTTGACGATTACTAAAAAAGATCTTGAGAAACTCCGTGTGTTAGGTAAAGCGCCTGGGACGTATACTTATGCTGTGAATGATGGTATGTTAACGATTGGAAGGAGTAAGTTTGCTTATACTTTGAAGAATGGAACTTTGGTTTTGAATAGTAACACAGATCCTCGGATTTCTGCGGATGGGCCGGTTATGAAATTTGTTGGAATGAGGTAGAAAGGGGAGGGTGAATTAGAATGTGAATGTGAATGTGCCCCCAGACTTCGGCTTTCTATTGTCTTTTTTCAACCTTACTTTGCAGGCAGGGACATAGAGACAATAGGCATAGAGTTGCCCGTTGTTCGCGGGGTCTTTTAAAGAGGGCCACATAGATTTTTTGCTCTGCTTAAAATTATTGGGGCGCTGTGCTTATGTGGGGCTTTTGGTAAACTTCTAAAGTTTGCTAAACGTTTGTTTTGGCCTTACGCCTTATTTTTTTGATTTACCTCTATCGTGTTTTTTACCTTACCGAATTCGTTAGGCAGGCATAGCGAAATGGAGAACTTGGATATGAGCATTGTATCCGCATTTATAAAATCATCGCCCTTTATATTCCATATCGGGAACAGCCTCTTTATCCTTTAAGAAACGCTGAAACCATGCCAATGTTTGGCGATCTCTTTCTTCAGAATGTTGACTTAAAGCATGGTCGCCTCCTTCTAAAATGACAAGTCGATATGGAATTCGATGTTTTTCAAATTCTAATGACATTCGGATGCTTTGCTCAGATTTTACACGCCAATCTGAATTGCCATGTAGCATTAGAATCGGGACATTTTTAGGGAATTTGTCAACTTGTTTGATTGGTGTTCTTTTGTCTAATTCAGCGACTTTATTTGTTTCGTAGTCTGGGATCATGCGGGTATAAACACCCGTTTCCATTTCTGGACGATCTTCAATAGTTGCATGACTGTCAGAAACGGCGCCTCCGACTACAGCAGCTTTTATTTTATCGGTTTTCATCAAGGCTAGGTAAGTCATAAGGCCACCTCGGCTCCATCCGAACATGCCAATTCGTTCAGTATCGGCTCCTTCTACCTCTTTCAATACTTCAGTTAAAATGGTCACATCGTTGACATCTGCTCCGCCAAATTCATCTTTGCCTTCACTTCCGCCGCCACCTCTGTATTGACTTGCAATAACAACGTAACCTTCCTTTGCTAACTCTCCTAAGCGAGTAGCTGCGGAGTGTATTAATAAAGCATGTCGCTTATTGTCATTTCCTCCTCTGTTGTAAATGATGCAGGGATAGTTGCCTTCTTTTTTGGGTTTAACAAGGTACCCTCTAATCTTTAAACCATCACTCATGTAGGTGATGCCATACATGTCAATACTGTCAAGGTAAGCATATTGTTTTTTCCACTGTATCTCTCCCTCTTTTTCTTCGGTTAAATGTTTGTAAGCAGGATATTTAGATAAGTCATCAATGGGTTTTTGACTGACGATCAATTTCTCTGTTTGTGAATGGCAAGAGAGAAAAGAGAAAAGGATGAGTAGGGTACAGATGCTTAGTCTCATGATATTTTTAATTTAGTAAACGCAATTTGTAAAACAATTTGGTTAAGCTAAATCAAAAATAATAAAAATGAGTTTGATAGTTGTTAATCGATTGTTAATGAGGTTGTTTTAAGAAAAATAGATTTGATTTGGTAAGGCTTGAAGACTCCCTTTGTCGAATACTCGACCTTGTATTTTACGTGTTCTTTAAACCTTTTTTATAACATACATCTTTACAAAATCACTAGCTCTAATTTTGAGAAAGCACTACTTAATTCGATCTAAAACAGCAGCTATGTTTTCCTTCCAAGATTCAAAGTTTTCTGATTCGGCCCAAAGTTCACGTAACTCAGATTGTTCGTGATCACGAACCTTATCGGCAGCTTTAATCGTTTTTGCAATTAGCTCATCTGTCAAACCTTTACGAAGTAAGTTGTATCGAATTTCAGGGACTGCTCCGTCTTCAAAACTATGGTACTCATCATCTGGAAATCGCTCGCTTGGTTTTCCTTTTGAAGCAGCAATGATTTCACAGACTACAAAGACAGCCATTCCTTCATCATAGTCAACATACTCATCATTATTAAGTACGGTATCTAAGACAGCTTCAATAATTTTAATAGATTGATTGCTATTGCAAAATTCGTCATACCAATCAAAGGCAGCATCGTCTTCAAATGTTTTATAGCCCCAGGCGCCCATAGTTATTTTCTTTTTAAGAGGTTTTTAATATTTCGACAAAGGTATCTATTTTTTAAAAAAATGTCAATGCTGTTATTTTTAATGTGTTTCCTTAAAGGTGGTAACTGTTTAAGCCGTTTCTTTAATTGCCTCCCAAGCTAAATTAAAAGTCTCTGCTATAAATTTCTTGTTGGCTCTCTTTTTATCCTTTACTCTTTCATTTGCAAACTCTCGAATTGAGCCAACTAACAGTGAATACATTAATTGAGTGTTTAAGTTTTTGACTTGCCCTTCTTCTTTGCCTTTATCTAGTAAGCTTTTAATGTGATGCGTAAATTTTTTCGTTTGTTTTTGTCCTTCTTTTGAAATGAAAGGAGAGATCGAAAACTGCTCGATAAAAACTATTTGGGTATGATTGTCAACTCTAAATATCAAGGAGGATTCCCAGATCTTTGCTAACTGATCTTTTACAGGAAGGTGAGAAAATTGAGGGATTTTTCGTAGTGTTCCTTGGTTGATAAGATGTGCGTAAAGTGAGTTCAATAATTCTTCCTTACTTTCAAAATAGATGTACAAGGTACCACTCGCGATTTTAGCTTCCTTCGCAATATGCGACATTTTTAACCCCGCTATTCCAACCGTGCCTGTTAATCTAAGGGTGGCTTCAAAGATGGCTTCGATCTTCTTTTCGTCTTTGTATTTCATGCCGCAATATAGGTGAATATTTATTCATTTTAAAAAATATTGTATTCGATTTATAAAAATACTAAGGGTGAAGTACTTCTTTCAAGCTAGTAACACCATGACATTACGTTTAAAGTCAAAAGATGAAGCGAGATTAACTATACTCTAACACCAAAAATGAAGACATCCATGTCAAGGTATTT
>CALGLS010000006.1 GCA_937959375.1 uncultured Saprospiraceae bacterium | reverse complement strand
TTGATTTATCTTAAATCAAAAATTAAGGTAACAATACCGAATCAACAACGTGTACTACACCATTCGCGCCCTGTGCATCAGTAAGCGAAATAACAACAGATTGACCGCTAGTTGTTTCTAACTTTGCACCGTTGCTTAAATCTACTGTTAAAGGACTTCCACCGAAGGTAGGAACTACTTGATCATCAGTTAACTCATCAGACTGTACATTCGCACCGTTTACCACGTGGTAATTTAGTACTGCCTCCAAAGTTGCTAATGGAATATCGTCTAATGAATTCCAATTTGGATCTGAATCCAACAATGCTTGAAATGCATCATTCGTTGGCGCAAATACTGTAAATGGACCAGCGCTAGATAATATAGATACATAATCAGTCGTCAAGTCACTTCGAGTCAATGCAGCTACCAATGTAGAAAAGATTGGATTGTTTAAAGCCAAGTCAACTACAGATGGTGGCAACATCACCTTATTGATAATGTGAACAGTTCCATTTGTTGTTCCTACATCAGTCGTAGAAGGAACCGCAGAGCCATTGAATTTAACACCGCCAGTCACATCAACTTGCAATACAATTTGCTCGTCGTTAGGACCTGTAGCTAGACTTGTAACATAAGAATCAGTTAAGTCAGCTGCTTTTACATCTGCAGCTAGTACATGAAATTTCAAAACATTAGCTAGGGTTGCGTCATCAATGTCGCTTAATGAATTCCAGTCTGGATTTGAATCGAGTAGATCTTGGAAAGCGTCATTTGTTGGAGCGAAGACTGTAAAAGGACCAGTGCCTTCTAACGTTGCAACTAAGCCTGCTTGAGTTAGGGCATCTACAAGGGTACTGAGATCTTCAGTTGCTACAGCGGTTTCCACAATGTTCATTGGTTCAGGAGCATCATCATCGCTACCGCAGGCAGTGAACATAAAAAGATTTAGGATAAAAAATCCGTAGACGAAATACTTTAATTTTTGCATTATTTATGATTTATTTTTATTGAATTAATGCAGGTAGAACACGGTAAAACTAGTTTTGTTTAACCTTTTTTGTAAAAAGTTAAACAAAATATCAATTGTACCTATTCTTCTTAGCTATGTATTTCGGGTAGTATCGCTCATTTATAAGCAATTCACCCCTGATTATCGATCTGGTTTGCTAGAAACAAATATTCCTTATCCCTCGTATCACATTAGTGAAGAGTTTAATTTTTTAATTGAAAAAACGATCGACCATGAAAAAAATCATGCGAATTGTTTCTATAGTTTACTTCTTTCTATTTGCATTGAACCTTGTAAACGCACAGAAAAAGGTTAGGAATATCCTAGATTATTACGAATCGGGAGCCTATCATTTGACGATAAAGAAGGTCAATGATTTAAAAGCAAAACACCAATTTAAGCCACGTATTCAGTTGGTACTTGCTGATGCGTATTGGCAGCTTGGGAATAAGCGTCTCAGCACTGAGATTTATGAGCATCTTGCTGTCGTAAATAAAATCCCAATGGATTATCAAGAAAAGTATGAACAAGTAATGCTTGAAAAAAGTATTTATGCTTCGCTTGCGCTAAATTCTATACCAATGGAGGATTTTAAGATGCCATCAAACGCCGTAAGGGTAAAGGGAAGCCTTCGTCAACCTGTTCCTTTAAGTAGAAAACAGGATACTAAGCTGAAATTAGTTTCGCAAGATAAAGTAATACCTTCGATCCCAATCCAACCTAAGCTTACAAAGGCAAAACCAGTGGTCTCTGTAATTGCTGCTAAAGAATTGAAAACACCAATTATAGCAGCACTAGAAAGTAGGCCTCCTCTTGAAATAAAACGAATCAACGAAAAAAGATCGCCAGTAAAATCTCTTATCAATACTGGTAAGAAAAAAGAAGCTGGTAAATATAGAATTCGAATTGGAGTGAAATCTGATGATGAAGCCGCTAACTTGATCAAATATTTATCGCCAATAGAAGTCGAAGTTTTTGAGTGGGCTCAAAGAAAAATTGTAGTCGCTGGATTTTACGAAACGATTCAAACTGCAGAATCTTTCATCGACCAATATCTGAAATACTTCTATAAAAAAGTGGTAGTGGTTACCAAAGTAGAAGGTAGGTACAAGAGCGTCAGTCAGGTCTTATAAGCAGGTCCTTAAATTTTAAACAGGAATCTTAGATCAAAAAAATAAAAGCCTTTCTCTAAACTGTAGAGAAAGGCTTTAGCAATTACATGTTGTTTGTAAAGTTATAAATGATATTTATTTAAAAACTTCATTAACTTTTATAAGGCGATATTCTTTATTGGATTTATTTTTAAACAGCTTTATTTAATTTTGCTTCGTTACGAAGCTGTTTGAATTGCTGCGCGTCTTCGTAATATTCTGTTCGATCAATAATCCAACAATCAACCAATGGTTGGTCATTAGAAGTATTCTTCGAAAAGATAAAATCATAGGTACCTGGAAGTAGTTTGAACGAAATATCCACCCCGTTGAAAGTGATTGATTTCTGCACTTCTAGTAGTTCGAAAACCTGTGGTAATATACTACTCGCAAAATCTAACAAATCCTTTGCGTCAGGATGATTGATTTTTTTACTAGAAAATAATTGATCATTACTTTGGACAATGATGCCTTTCTGGTTGATAACAAGATGTTGGTAGTTGTTAGACTGATGCATTTTGATTCTTTGTTACGGTTCCGAGAGGTAATTATAAACGAACAAAATTCATACCATGGAGTCGTACTTATTGCAAATCCAAACCCAATTTATACTTTATGTGACAAAGTATAAAAGTGTGATGTCTGTTAAGTTTTAAAAAAATGCAACAGGTACCTACATGTGTTATTTGTTGTTGTGTGAGAATTGGGATTTATGTGACAAAGAAATAAGGTGATCAATGGTTGATTTTTTTAACGAATACTGAAGTTGTTTAGGAAAAGTGAAGTTTAGAGCGATAAAAAAATAATCAAATAAATTCTAATGCAAATTTATTCGTACAAACTTCAATAGTTTCAATTCAACAAACAGCGTGACAATTATTGTTTTTTATATGGTAATATTATTTTATGTGTAATGTTAGGCAAACCCTTCTATGGCTGCCTTGCCATTTTTAGAATAATTTTGAAGGAACTCCTGTTTTGTATGGAGCAGTTATTTATCTTTGCAGCTCATTACGCTAAATTTGTAGACCATATGAAGTATCTAATCGTTATCCTTAGTTTTTTCTGCCTTGTATCCTGCACTTCGGATACTCCTGCTGGCAATTCAGATGCGCAAACAACTTCAACGACTCAGTCCAATCAGACTAGTAGCGGTGATTTGGAGAGCCCAGATATTTCAATGCAAATCCAAAACATGTCTACTGGTGACGCTTTTTTAATTGGAACTTTCTCTGGGCGAAACTTTAGAGTGGATTCCACAGGGATAGATACCAATGGTAATCTGAGATTTAAATCAAGTGATCCACTTATTCCTGGCTTATATTTTATAGTGCTTCCGGATGGCTCCAACTTTCAACTGCTGATGGACAAAGACCAAACAATGTCGATCAAAACGAATGCACAGGACTATACCTCGACCACAGTTGTTGAAGGAAATCTGGACACGAAACTATTGCACGAAAACTTCAAATACGAACGAGATTACCGCGCACAACTCGATCCAATTAACGCGCAATTAAAAACGCTAGCTGAGGGTTCTGCACAACACAAAGCCTTAAAGCAACAACAAGCGACAATCGCAGCTAAGCGAAATGAGGATCTAGAAAAAGTATTCAAACAATATCCTAATAGCCTCTACACTGTTTTTAAAAGAGCAGGTCAGAATCCCGAAGTATTGGATTTCGTAAGAGCAGATGGTACACCCGATCTTGGTAAACAAATCTATGCTTACCGAACTTCCTTCTGGGACAATGTAGATTTCAGTGATCTTCGCTTACTCTACACGCCAGTGGTAAGCAACAAGTTGAATAAATATGTACACCAACTCACAACGCAAGATCCTGATTCCATTATTAGTTCAAGTGATTTGTTGATTAGCAAAATTTTGGATAAACCAGAATACTTCAAATATGTCGTGAACTATATCGCGCTCGCTTTTGATCCCACCAAGTCAACGATGATGGACGCAGAAAAAGTCTACGTTCACATGCTACAAAACTATTTCACCAAAGAACGAGCAGTCTGGGCTGACGATGCAACCATCCAAGGACTGCAACAACGCGCCTTTGAAATGGCCGGTAGCCTCACCGGATTAAAAGGCCCTGATGTAAGCACCACGGACGTCAATGGCAAAGAAAAGTCAATCTACGAGATGAAGTCCGATTATATCGTCGTCTACCTATATACTCCAACCTGCGAGCATTGCCAAGAGCAAACGCCCAAACTTATTGACCTCTACAATCGAACAAAGCGATCTGACCTAGATGTCTATTCCATCGCAATTGACACCAACGACAAAGAGTGGAGAGACTACGTTAAGAAAACAGCAATGCCTTTTACCGCAGTTTACGATCCAACCAACCGCTCCATTTACGCCAAGTACTACGTAGATGTAACGCCTGAAGTATATGTCTTAAACAAAGAGCGAATCATCATCGGAAAAAATTTGAAGATCAGCCAAGTGGAGGAGGTTATTCGTCGAGATAGGGAGAGGTAGTCAGAGGACCGAAGTTTGAACCTGTCTAGCTGCGCTGCCTACTGTATATAGATAAGTCTATTTTAAATGCTCATTCGGGGTAAAAGAAGGATAATAATGAATCGTTGAATCGTTGAATCGTTGAATTCGGAATTTTGATTTCCCCTTAACACGGTAGAAGGCAAAAATCAACGATTCAAAATTCAGAATTGAACGATTCAAAATTGCTCAAATTTAATAATATACACCTGAGTTACAAGTTATGTATATACGGTAGGCTGCGCTGCCAGATAGAGACCGAAGTCCGAAGTTTCCTGCGATCGTATGAATATGTTAGAAGGAAACTTCGGACTTCGGACTTCCGTCTTCGGACCCTTCCTCAATCTGATAGAAACTTTGATTCTGATTTTCAGAATTCCCCACCCCTCAATTTCTCTTTTCCCAAGAAAAAGAAGACCTTTGCGCCATTCATCTAAACCACAAAGAGTTTACGATAAGCT
>CALGLS010000005.1 GCA_937959375.1 uncultured Saprospiraceae bacterium | reverse complement strand
GCGAAAGGCTTACTAAATCGCTCCAAGGAAAAAGCGCGTTAAAACCTACAGCATAAACCTGAAACGAAATAGTAGAATAAAAAACGCCCTTTGAGCATATGCTCGAAGGGCGTTTTTTATTGTGAGGTCTGAGTACGGTATAGGGAAGAGAAAATCAAAATTCGAAGATTCAATATTCAACGATTCGAAATTATATGAGTTTTGAAGAGAAGAAATATTGAATATCAATATTGATTGCTAGGAAAGCCACTCAAATATGGGAATTGAATCTAAAAGGCTAGGTTCTCATTCCCACCTATCCGCTGGCTAGGCAGGTTCCCATTCCCATTCCTTCACGGTAGAAGGCCATTCTAATCTCGCCTGGCAGCCAGACAGGTTCACATTCCAATTCCAATTCCAATTCACATTCCCTACCTCTTCCGACGATACCCACCACGACCACCATGTTGCTGATGCTTCATCTGCCCACGGTTCGTGATTGCTTTTTCAAACTGTTTGATCTGTTCTTTTAGTTGAGGTTCAGTCACCTTTAACTTTTTAACATCATGCATAATCGCTTTTGCTTTATTCCACTTATTCTTGCTAGCATGGATGTTGGCAAGTTGCACTTGAACCATTGCTTTTTCATTATCCGTTGGTAACTCAACTTCTTGTGCCTTGGTCAACCAACCTTCTGCTTCTAGAGTATCTTGACGTTGCATCGCCAATGTGCCTTTTAGCATAAAGAAGAAAGCGCGATTGGTCTTGTATAATAAGTTTGGAGCCACAGTCATGTTGATCCGCTTTTCTGCAGCGGTAAAATCCTGTGTTTGTACCAACTGAGCAGCAGACTGTACCGTACCTAAAAAGATATAGCCTAATAGTAAAACTATACCAATCAATAAAAAGGGAAAGGCGTACCAAAATCCGTAAGCAAAAGCCAGTAGAGTACCACCAATTAAGGTTAAAGCGATGAGTCCGAATCGAAGATATATATTAATTGTAAACATGTGTAGTGTTGAGTTATGGTCTCTTAGTAATATTGTAGTGTAAAGATACGATTTTCTGTAGAAGTGAGGAAGGAATGACTGAAGTTGGGAAAAGACCTAAGACGGAAGTCCGAAGTCGGAAGCTCTCGTCAAACTTAGAAACACGATCGCAAAAACCTTCGGTCTCCGGAATTCGGACTCTCTATATCTTCCCTAACGCCGCTTCCAATTCCTTCACCTTATCCTTAATCATCAAGTCCGTACTCCCAAAAGTCTTCACCTGCTCTACATATTGTCGAGACTCAGGGAAGCGTTTTTGTAAAAAGCACATATGCGCAAGATTCAAACCGGTGAGTGCTTTATCTGTTGAAGTACGCAAGCCAGTATCAAGCGCCTGTTTCAAGCTTTCTTCCGCTTCAGGATATTCTTTGTGTTGCAAAGCAATCATTCCCTTCACAAAATGATAGTAAGCTCGATGCCCTTTTAGTAAAAAATCAGGGCGCTTAATGTCATCAATAATTTCTTCCGCCTGCGCCAATTGTCCCTTGTTTAAGTGAGCAAAAGCAGTCAAGACATTCCCAAACAAAAAGTGCGTGATCATCAGAATAAAAGCGGCTGCATAAAGATACCAAGCACTACCAATGCCTGTTCTGAAATGTAGTACTGCGCCAATTACGATAAATAAAAAGGCTAGGAATAAACGGGTTTTCTTTTTCAAAATATGTGGGTTAGATGACCGAAGACGGAAGACGGAAGTCCGAAGTTTTCGTCTAACGTGTTTTACGTTAGAGGGAAACTTCCGTCTTCCGTCTTCGGACTTCCGTCTTAATTATCAATTATTCACCAACATCCAATTCCCCTTGACTTCCAAATACCTCCCATCTTTGAAAACTTGCTTAAAGGTTTTTTTAAAAAACAATTTATTAGCAGCAAGGTCTTCGTCGTTGTAGTTGAGGCGATTGTATAAAAGGAGGCCATTTGGGCTGAGTGCTTCTTTTAGTTGGGTTAAAAAATCTTGTTGTTGAAATTTATCAGGAATGATGTCATCCAAAAATAAATCAACAGCGATCATGTCGTATTGTTTATTATTTTGATGCATGAATGCAAAAGCATCCGCACAAATAATTTCTAGATTGGATTGGAGATGTGGCACCACGTATTTGCTAGCTAGGTAAACAACTTCCTCATCTATTTCTACCGCAGTGTAATGATAGGTCTGTTTCATCTTTTCCAGAATAACTGGAATACTTCCCAAACCAAAACCAAGAATCAAAACGTTTTTTACTTTACGTTTTTCAAGATTTAATTGGAGGAAAGCTTCAGAGAAATTATCATACAAATCACCATAAGAATAAATGGCGTTGGCGGTGCTCAGTTGATAGCGACCGTTTTTAAGACTGACGTAAAGATGTGGATTATATTCGCTAGAAGTACTTTCAATATGAAATTCGAATAAGTAACTCAAAAGCCGTTTCCAAAAGGGAGCTATCATGGAGTACTTACTTTTTCCCAGCGACGGAATTTTGCTGAATCCTCAAATACTTTATTCAATATGTTTTTGTCAATATCTTTAAAGTCTTCTTTTCTACGGGCCATGACTATTTCTGCAACTTCGTAAGCCTTCTCCGTTTTGTAAGTTGAAAAACCAGCAGCTCCACCCCATGCAAATGAGGGAACAAAGTTGCGCGGAAATCCACTTCCAAATATGTTTGCAAAAACACCAACTACAGTGCCTGTATTAAACATGGTGTTGATGCCGCATTTGGAATGGTCGCCCATAATCAATCCACAAAACTGTGTACCCGTTCCAGTAAAAGATTCCTTCTCATAATCCCAGAGACGAACTTCTGCGTAATTGTTTTTTAAATTTGAACTATTCGTATCTGCTCCAAGATTGCACCATTCACCGATCACTGAGTTACCTAAATAACCATCATGTCCTTTGTTGGAATAACCAGTAATAACAACGTTGCTAATTTCACCACCAACTTTAGAATGTGGCCCTACCGTTGTTGCGCCATATATTTTTGCACCCATCTTGACGGTTGCACCTTCGCACAAAGCAAGCCCTCCACGAATAATGGCACCTTCCATCACCGTCGCATTTTTTCCAATGTAGATAGGCCCTGAGTTGGTATTCAAAATAGCGGCTTCTACAGAAGCACCTTCTTCCAGAAATATTTTATTGCTATTGCCAATTACGGTATTGGTATTGCTGATTGGCTGAGAGGTTTTATTTTTTGTCAAAAACAAAAAATCTTGAATAATCGCTTGGTCATTAAGACTAAACAAATCAGTCAAACTTTCTATTTTTAGAAATGACGTATCACCAACTTCAAAACCTTCCAATTCATCAATTTCCTCCTCGTGCATAAGGCGTTCAAATTGCTTGGCGTTAAGACGAGCAGCAATAAGTTCTTCATTTTTTAATAGCGCCTCATTGTTGTCCAACTGATTGACCAGTCGTAAGAGTTGCTCAGAAGGAAGTACTCCTCCGTTGATGACGAGGTTGTCGTCGCTGATGTTGATTGGATACTTTTCAGAAAGATAATCTTGAGTGATATAAGATACTTTTGCGTCGAGTTGCTTTTCCCATTTTTCTCGAATATTGAGAATTCCGATTCTCAGTTCACAAACGGGGCGAGTGTAAGTGAGCGGTAGGAGTCGATCGCGTGTTTCGTTATCAAAAAGAATGACGTTGAGCATACTTGAGTGATTGGTAGTGTTTTAGTTGCTGAAAGTTACGTTTTAAAAGCATTATATTAATATAGAAGTTGTTTAAAAACGCTAAAAATGCTTGCGAAATGATCTTTTCGTTGAGCTCTTCCATTTTTTAATCAAAAATCTCAACTTACTTTGTGAATACACAGCATTTCTCAACTTCTTTTCAAGTGCTTAAACAACTTCATAGTTGAGACGATTTTTATGCTGAGAAGTCATCAATAGCTGGAACTTGGATCGAAGGAAAGCTGAAACTGAGACTAAAATTAGAACTCCACTTGAGCTGAAACGAAAAATCCCGAATCTTGATCACTCAAAATTCGGGACTTACCCTAGCCCAATTGGACTATAGAAATAGTATAAATTTCTTAGAAAGGAACAGAATGTATTATTCTGCTGGCTTTTCTTCGCCCATGTCTTTCTTAGCAAATTTAGTTTTACCAAATTTCTTGTTAAATTTATCGATACGTCCAGCGGTATCAACAAATTTCATCTTACCAGTAAAGAAAGGGTGAGATTCGTTAGAAATTTCAAGTTTGATTAGTGGGTATTCTTTTCCATCTTCCCAAACGATTTTATCTTCTGTTGGAGCACAAGATCTAGTCATGAAGGCCTTATCACAAGAGAAGTCCTTAAAAATAACCATTCTGTAGCTGTCCGGATGCGTATTGCTTTTCATTATACTTGATTTTATTATTATCGGACTGCAAAGATAATACTTTTTATGTCTCCAGAGAAGCCCTAGACCAGAATAATTTACAGGTATTTTTATATTCGATATTAGTAGCAAATTATTGTAAATCAATCAGTTATGACAAAAAGAACATTTTTCACTCAAATTTTTTGTTTTTCACTTCTAGTTTTTGCGACTTCTTGTCAAAATAATTCCTCTTCTAGTCAGGTAGATGATGGAGGTCGTTTAAGAGGCGAATTTATTCCTGAACCCGATCTTTCGGAGCTAGTTATTGACCTAACGAGCAATTTGGAAGAGGCTTTTAAGCAGGGAGATATGGGAATGGTTGCAGCATATTTTGCGAACGATGCAGTTATCTTAGGACCTGATGGTTTTAAGGTTAAAGGTATGATAGCGATTCAAGATTATTGGGGAAAGATAAAAGAACCTCTAGATTGGGATTTGTCTGTTTCCGCCTTTAGCAGGAATGAGTCTGTGATTCTTGGTAATGAAATTTATCGAAAGTGGCATAACAAACCACCAGATTGGAAGAATGTAGTAGGAGAGAAGCTCAAGGGAAAACGCCCGCTTTATCAAATGGGGCATTCTAAAATTCAATATAAAACGGACAGCGGTGAAATAAAGATTAGTGATGTAGATTACGTTTTGATTTGGCTTCAACAGGAGGATGGAGCACACAAAATTGCTTTGCATTCCTTTGCTTTGAATTAGCAACTGGCTCTTGATTTCATTCTGACCCCCTTACTAGGGACATTTCGCAAGCAATTTCATTTGCACAAAAAAAAGCCCGCAATAAATTGCAGGCCTTAAAGTTGGTTTTCGTTTTGAGCTGATTATCTATAGGATTTATAGCTCAATCCGTAATTTCACTTGTTCTTATTGTTTGGTTTAAAAGCATGGTTCGCTTAAGAAGGGAATCGATAATAACTTTATCATTCTTCAGATTCCTCATAGTAGTTTGACGCCATTACGCACGACTCCCTTTAAACGAATTGATCAGTTTGCCTCTACAAAGGGTTTGAGCCCTTTTTCGAGTAATTGTTTCCAGCGAGTGGAAATCTTGGTTTGAAGATTATCGGAAATATCACCTAAGATAACTTCTGAAAGTTGGAGAACCGTATTTTTTTTCGATTCTTCCAAAAAGATGTTGACGAAAGAGACGGCAGGACCACCTAGTCTAGGACTTAATTGACCTTTCAATAAAAGGTTATTAGGTTGATCTAAACCAATGACAGTTGCCCATACCAAGCCTTCATCGTTACCAGCATCCTCGTACATAAGCCCCCCTAATTTTGCGTCAAGCACAAAACGTTGGGATTTGGGGTTGACATAATAATCCTTAATCCACCAACGGTCAATTTCCGTAGTAAATGCCCTCCAGACTCTTTCTTTAGAGGCTATAAGGTTTGTTTCAACAGAAACTTTAGTTGTGTGAATCTCAGTGTCTCCCATTTTTTGGCTTGTTGACTCGGTCAAGAACTTCAATTGAATCAGTTGACTAACCCACTGTTCGTAGGTTTTTTCGATCGGTTTGGGATTTAGGTGGTTCCACCTGTATTTCCCCTTCCGTTTGACTTTTATCAAGTCGGCTTTCTCTAGAACGCCTAAGTGTTTCATTACTGCAAAGCGTGAGAGGTCTTTAAATTGGTCACTGATTTCTCCTGTAGTTCGTGGTGCCTTTTTCAACAAGTTCAGAATTGATCGTCGCGTTGGATCCGATAACGCTTTCCAAATCATATTACAAACTTTAACATGTTACCTTTTAGTAACATGACAAAAATATTAATAAGTATCAGGTTGCCAAAATTTGTGCCTGTTTTTTTGAGAAAAAGTTATTAACATGCTTTGTTGTATTGACTTGGTGTGGGAACGCCTGCTAAAGGCAGGCTGAGAGATCGCTGCGCTAAGAGACCGGCGATACTGAGAGATCGCTACGCTGAGAGACTTCACTCGAGCGCGAGAATCAGCATATGAGCTATAAGAAATAGGGGAGTACAAAGAGAAAATTTATAAAAGAAGCGTCTACGAAAGAAGGAAAGTCCCTCAGCGAAGCGGTCTCACAGTGGTGGCATCGCCGCCAAGATCTCTCAGCCGAAGGCGGTCTCTCAGCGAAGCGGTCTCACTAAAAGGCATCCTCAAAATGCTGAATCTTAGCAGCATCCTCATTGTGGACAACAATAGAAATGATATCAAAGCGAACCGCCCATTCATAATCTATAGACTCCATGTAAGCCGAAGCAGCAGCAATGATCAGTGTTTCTTTTTTGTCATCAACAGATACTTCCGGTTTCCCGAAAAGATCATTACTTCTAGTTTTTACCTCAATAAAAACCAAGGTCTTGTCATCCCAAGCGATGAGATCGATCTCAGCTTTGCGGTGTCGCCAATTGCGTGCTACAATTTTATAGCCTTTGTGTGTGAGGTAGTCGTAGGCGATGGTCTCGCCACGTTCTCCAAGTATGTTGTGTTTGGCCATAGAAACAATATAGTTAGAAAAGTTGGAAGCGGGAAGTGAGAGGAGGGAAGTTTCCTGCTATTATAGAGGGCTCATTAGAAGAGTTCTTCGGACTTCGGTCTTTGGACTTCCTACTTCCAACTTTTTCCCCTAAATTCGCATCACAAAAAAACAATACATGTTACAACGACAAAACCCAACACATACAGCAGCTTGGAAATCATTGGAAGGTCATTATGAACAGATGAAGAAAATTCATTTGAAAGAATTATTTCAGGCAGACCCCAATCGATTCAAACACTTTTCTTTACGAATGGGAGATCTATTGGTTGATTACTCTAAAAATATCATCACAGATAAAACCATGCAATTGTTGTACGACTTGGCAAAGGAAACTAAGCTGAAGGATGGTATAAATAAAATGTTTGGAGGAGAAACGATCAATGAAACGGAAGGACGTTCTGTTTTGCATACTGCCTTGCGGAATCGTTCTGGAAATCCAGTAATGGTCAACGGAGAAGATGTTATGCCAGAGGTGAATCGAGTGTTAGATCAAATGAGTGACTTTGTAGCTAAGTTGCATAGCGGTAGTTGGACTGGATATACAGGAAAGAAAATTACAGATGTTGTGAATATAGGTATCGGTGGTTCTGATCTAGGTCCAGTAATGGTAACGGAAGCTTTGAAGCCATATTGGAATGCAGGAGTTACCCCTCATTTTGTATCAAACGTAGATGGATCACACGTTGCGGAAACGCTTAAAAATCTTTCTGCAGAAACGACCTTGTTTATTATTGCATCCAAATCGTTTACGACTCAAGAAACCATGACGAATGCTTTCTCTGCACGTAACTGGTTTTTGGAAAAGAGTGGTGATGAGTCTGCTGTTGCAAAACACTTTGTTGCCGTTTCTACTAACATAAAGGCAGCGACAGCATTTGGAATTGGAGCATCTAATATGTTTGCATTCTGGGATTGGGTAGGAGGTCGATATTCTTTATCGTCTGCGATTGGTTTGCCGATTGCTTGTACGATTGGGATGGACAACTTTTTGAATTTATTGGATGGACTACATGCGATGGATGTTCACTTTAAGGAGACACCAGTTGAACAAAACATTCCGATCAATCTGGCATTGATTGGTATTTGGTATAACAACTTTTTTAAAATGGCCTCTGAAGCGATACTACCATACGATCAATACTTGCATCGTTTTGCAGCGTATTTCCAACAAGGGAATATGGAAAGTAATGGTAAATGTGTAGATCGAAATGGTGATCCAATTGACTACGAAACGGGACCAATCATTTGGGGTGAACCCGGAACAAATGGGCAACATGCTTTTTACCAATTAATACATCAAGGAACGAAAGTGATACCCTGTGATTTTATTGCGCCAGCTAACAGCCATAATCCGATAGGGGAGCATCATAAAATTTTGTTGTCTAACTTTTTTGCACAGACAGAAGCATTGATGATGGGTAAAGATAAAAATGATGTTGATCGCGAATTGATGAACGCAGGTAAAGAAGATAATGAAGTAGAGTTTCTAAGCCCTTTCAAAATCTTTGATGGCAATCGTCCTTCCAATTCAATGCTCGTAAAGAAACTGACACCATATACACTTGGTCAACTCATAGCGATGTATGAGCACAAAATATTTACTCAAGGTATTATTTGGAATATTTTTAGTTTCGATCAATGGGGAGTACAACTCGGGAAGCAGCTTGCCAATAAGATTCTTCCTGAATTAGAAGGAGAAGATTTTGTAAGTGGGCATGATGTTTCTACAAATGGTTTGATTAACGCTTACAAAGAGATGAGAGATTGATTTAGCAAAAGCTTTTAAAATGCTCACCATATGTTAGGTATGAAAAAGAGGCAAGTATGAATTCATACTTGCCTCTTCTTTTTTCTTATAGCTTAGTGTAAAAAATACGCATTAAAGTATCGCTTCCAAAGCATTCTTTACGCCTAGCTTTTCAAATAACGTTAAATTTTTTTTATTTGATTTATTCAATAAACTTTCGTTTTAATTACTTACATTTGTTTATACCGTTATTAAAAAAACCATTTGCCCAAAACCTTTCCCAAAGCTGAGTCTCAATTCTAGAGACAGCCCCAACTATACTGTAATAGTACTTTTTTCTAATTGATATAATTAGGAAGTTCCCAAAACTAATTACTCTTTTATTTAACACATTTTATTGCCTAATTACTTTTATAGTGTTGCTATATAAGTATGGCTTAGTGTATTTAACAAAATTAGATCCCCCCTCTTATGAACACGTTAAATGCTTTTATACTCAATAGAGTATGGTTAATTCCTGTCTTGCTGTTGCTTTGCTATTCGAATAGTAATGCACAAGCATTTCTTAATGCCTCCGATAATCTTCCTGATGATGGAGCGTCTGGTCAATCTGTTGATGTGATGTCGGTTGATATTGATCAAGATGGAGACAAAGATATTATTCTCGCCAACGAATATCAGATCAATACTATCCTTTACAATAATGGACAAGCTGAATTCGATTACAATCCCAATACATTGTTAGCGACTTTGCACGATAGTGAAGATATAGCTGTTGCTGATTTTGATTTGGATGGTGATCTTGATATTCTATTTGTTAGTGAAGATGATTTTGAACATGAATTTTTTCTCAACAATGGTTCCGGTGGATTTGAACTAACACCAATCGAACCATTCTCTGCAAGTAATTCTGTTTGTGTTGAAGATTTTAATGGCGACGGAATTCCCGATTTGTTTATTGGAAATCTTGGTCAAAATTATATCTTGATCAATGATGGTTTCGCTTCTTTTACCAACGAAGCTGCCACTCGCTTGCCCGCTGTTTGGGATACAACCTACGATGCAAAAGTAGTGGATGTCGATAACGATGGAGATAATGATATCATTGTTGCCAATCAAGAAGGTAATCGCTTATTGATCAATCAAGGTGGAGGTTATTTTGAAGATGAAACAATTTCTCGATTACCACAAGGTATAATGATGGATACTAGAAAAATTGTACCCGGAGATATGAATGAAGATGGAGCGATTGATTTTATGTTGTGCAACGTTGAATTTGTAGAAGGAAATGATCCACAAAATCGACTTTACATTAATGATGGAACGGGTGTCTTTTCAGACGAAACAGAAAGTCAATTTCCTGAATATAATGACCAAACAATGGATGGTGTTTTTATGGACTTTGATGCTGATGGCGATCAAGATATCCTATTGACTAATGTGCTACATTCACCTTTGCTTGTTTACAAAAATGATGGTGTTGGCAAATTCACAGACGCGAATTCAATTGCTATTGGTGACTTAGAATTTACCTTGGAAGGCCTTGGAATTGTAACGGACGATTTCAACGGTGATACGCTTGTGGATATTTACATTTGCAATAGAAACGGAAAAGATTTACTGCTCCTCCGAGATCCAGAAATAGAGATTACATCTACCGTTGAACCTGAAATTTATAAAGGTAAGCTTTGGCCGAATCCTGTAGTATCTTCTTTTGCTATTGAAAAGGGGGATTGGATAGGAACTCCAGATTTTAGATTGATTGATGTATTAGGGCGAGAGCTTGCAAAGTTAACCATTGAATTTGAAACCTCAACGACTTATCATTTCCAAATCCCCGAAACAAAAATGACCGGAATTTACTTTTTAGAAATTCGTCAAAAAGATGCTGTTTTGTTGAAGGAGTTGTTTTTGAGATGAATGGGAAGAAGACGGAAGACCGAACAGGCTGACCGTTAATTGAATTTGGCATTCGGAACAGGGTCTAAATGTAAAATGCCCGTCTGGCCAGCCGGACAGGTAAAACCGCAAAAGTCCAAATGTAAAAGTTACCCACGAATGAGATGCTACGCCAGAAAGGCGCGATTTTCGGATACTTTTACATTTTGACTCCCGCCTGGCGGCCCGACAGGTTTATCATTTTGCGGTTTTACATTTAAAAAATTTTGCTAAAAGCGATGCAACTAAATATTCAGAGAACTGACTTAGCGGTCAACCTGGGAAGTCGGAAGTCGAAAGTTTTCCTTCTAACGTACTATCTACGATAGACGAGAGCTTCGGACTTCCGTCTTCCGTCTCTCAAACAATTAACGAAAGCATGAAAAAAATACTCTACACCTTATTGCTGTTGCCTTTGACTGTGCTGATGTACGGACAAGGAGAGGTAAAGTTTTTTGCAGAGTCGGATGCAAGTCAGGTGATCATCGGTAATTACTTTGAGGTGTCATTTGTTTTAATGAATGCAGATGGAATTAGCTTTACACCACCGAAGTTTACCAACTTTGATATCCTTAGTGGGCCAAGTCATTCGGTTAGTTCAAGTTCGATTAATGGGCGTTGGTCACGAGAGTTGCGTTACTCCTAT
>CALGLS010000004.1 GCA_937959375.1 uncultured Saprospiraceae bacterium | reverse complement strand
TATTGGTTTACAAAATAAAGGCATCCGATTTTAATGGTTTCGGATGCTCAGTAATTTTTTTTAAGACGGCAAAAGTAACTGATTTTTAGCGTTTTGCCAAGTATATGAGGGGAATTTACATATTTGAGACCACCTTTGGCTATCGGATTACCGCGTTGAGAGACCTCGTCGGCTTTCTCACTGGTAAGAGACCACTTCGTTGAAGGATTTTTCGTCTAAGGTATGTCACTCGAATGTGAAACCTAAACGGGAAAATAGTAGCTCTGCCTACTAGTTGAAATATAGAAGTATGGGCAATAGGACAAGGTTTGGATTTACTAATATCAAGAGGCAATTTACAGGGGTAAAATAATATTGAATTGTGAATAATCTAATCAATCGTTGAATTTTGAATAGCCATATCGTCCCACTCAGTCTTTCACAAAATCAAAATTCATCATTCGACGATTCAATGATTCAATGATTCAATATGCTTCAAACGTCCAACATTAACTAAGATCAGCTATACATAAGAAGCCCAGCGAGAAGGACTAAAGGCGCTCTTAACTATGCCATACTACCTTAGAAGCAATAGGCTCTCGTTTCCCTTCAGGGTTTGGTAAATCGGAGTAACCCATATAAAAGAAACCAATACATTTTTCACCTTCACTTAAACTTAAAAATTCAGTAGCATGCTCGATGGTTTTGGGAGAGCTCCAATAAGCGCCGATTCCATGAGCTGCGCAAGTTAGCCACATATTTTGTACCGCTGCTGCCGTTGCTGCAAGCTCTTCCCATTCGGGAACGCGAGCTTCCGGGTCTCTTTGCATACAGATCGCGATGACACAGGCTGACTTTACTGGTTTCTGCTTGGTCTTCTTATATTTCATTGGTGAGAACTTTTCTTCTGACATAATGGCTTTGTAGGCTTCTGCCAAAAATGCTCCGAGTTTTTCCAATGCCTCACCTTGAAAAACTTTGAAGCGCCAGGGTTCAGTGAAACGGTGGGTAGGTGCCCAGTTCGCGTTTTCCAAAATTTCTTCTAAGATTTCCTTGGAGATTTTCTTGTCGTTGTATGCCGCTGGAAAGATGGAGCGGCGGTGTCGGATTAGCTTGGTTATGTCGGTTGGTTTCATTTTCTATTCAATTTTTCGCAAAGATATGAAACGTGCTAGATAGTTGTTTGTTGATTAGAATCGATATCCTATTTTTATTACCGCAGTCCAATCCAAGGTTCCCAATCCTTTACTGAATTGATTTTGAAAATCTAAATCAATTTGTAATTCTGGTTGAATGACGAAATGATTGTTTATTATCCATTTATGGCCAGATTTTAATCCTAGCCTTGAACTAGACCATACTTGCTCTTTATAGGAGCTAACAAATTGATAGTATTCATTTCTCAACGAATAATAAGCAGGCTCATCTTTTGTCAAAAAACGATTAATCCAAAATACACCTACGTAAAACTTATCAATACCTTCTTTTTGAAAAAAGTAATAACTACTACCTATTGTAAATTCGAAATATTGAAATTCAAAGTTGTAAGTAGAATCAGCAAACTGATTATTTATTCTAGAGAAGGTAAATAATTTCCTTGGCGCAAATTCGTATTTCGCGTCTACCTCCACACTAATTTTTTTTGTTATTCCATATTCGTATGAGAGTGCTATATCTGTTTTGATTACGGAGATTACTTCTGTTTTTAATTCGTGTTGTTTTTGTGCTTGGGACAAGATGGGGAGGAGAAGAATGAATAGAAAACATAAACCCCTATTAAAGTTTACTTTAGTCTGCATTATTTAGTTTTAGAACTAATGAATTAAAATCTGCAAATAACAATAAGATCACAATAATAAGTAATTTACGGACAATCGAAGTACCAACTTCTTGCTATAAGTCTGGATTTAGATTTGACTCAAATACACCCCTCCATCCTTTATTTACCCTTCTTCTTTATTAAGAAATTTTTAGGCATTACCTCTTTTAATTTTTAGACTACCCTAAAAATTAATATCTTTGTGATATAATTATTAAACAAAAAATTATTTGCCCCACTTTACCCTCAAATTTTTAGCTAAAGCACGCTCCTTAAGTCGCTTAGCTTCAACTAAAAATTTGCAGTGGGCCAAGTGAATTTTTCGTTGTTAGCAATTCCAATACCATGAAAAAAATCTCTCAAACAGAGGAAAACTACCTCAAAGCCATATTTAGCGTTTCTGAAAGCAAAGGAAAGGCAGCTAGTACCAATGAAATCAGTAAGAAGATTCAAATTTCAGCGGCATCGGTTACTGATATGTTTAAGCGCCTTGCGGAAAAGGGCTTGATTGACTATAAGAAACACAAGGGGGCTAAACTGACTGAAAAAGGAAATAAGCATGCAACCAAACTAGTACGTAAGCACCGTATATGGGAGGTGTTTTTAGTAGAAAAACTGAACTTTGATTGGGGGGAAGTCCATGATATTGCGGAGGAGTTGGAACATATTAATTCGGAGGAGTTGATCAATCGGCTTGATAAGTATCTCGACTTTCCAAAGTTTGATCCGCATGGTGATCCGATTCCTGATGCAGATGGCATTTTTGAAATTCGATCGCAGATTCTTTTAAGCGATTTAGCTTTAGGGAAAACTGGAATCGTGGTAGGTGTTCAAGAACATGCACCTGCTTTTTTAGAATACTTGGATCGAATGAAGTTGGGATTAGGAAGCAGTATTACCATATTAGAAAAGTTTGACTTCGACCAATCACTGCGCGTTAAGATTGAAAAAAAGGAAGTGACGCTTACGGCTAAAGTTGCGCAAAATTTATTTGTCCAAGTTGTTTAGTAATGCTTTAAACCTACTTTAAAATCTAAGGATTAGTTCCCGCTTTGCCCTTGAACGTATTATAAACCATATAGACACAATAGAACACATAGAAAATTCAAACAAAAGAGAAATGAGAAAGTACTTAATCGTTTTTGCCCTGAGCTTATTTATTTTTAACAGCAGTCAAGCACAGGAAAAATTGAAAATTATAGCTACTGCATCTATGATCGCTGATATGGCAAAAAACATAGCCGGTGATAAAATGGATGTAGAGTGCATCGTTCCAATTGGTGGTGATCCACACACTTACGAACCAACTCCTCGCGATGTAAAGTTGGTGGTTAGTGGTGATATCATTTTGATGAATGGCCTCACCTTCGAAGGTTGGCTAACTGACCTAATTAAGAACTCAGGTACAAAAGCAAAAACACATATCGTAACTAAAGGAATTAACGCGATCACCGCGATCGACCACGCTAATTCAACTGACCCACATGCTTGGATGGACTTTACATTCGGTTACCAATACATTCTCAACATTAAAAATGCATTAATCGAAACAGATCCTTCTAACAAAGTATACTACGAAGCACGACACGATGCCTATTTAGACCAACTCAAAGCTGCTGACAAGTATGTGATGAATAAGATTAAAACCATTCCGGAAGACCGTCGAATTTTGATTACTTCTCACGATGCGTTTCAATATTATGGTCGACGCTATGGTATCCGACTGGAAGCTGTGATGGGTGTTTCTACTGATTCAGAAATAAAGACTTCGGATGTTATTCGACTCAATAAAATTATTGAGGAATTTAAGGTTCCTGCTGTTTTTATCGAAAGTACGGTTAACCCAAAATTTTTACAACAACTTTCTAAAGACAACGACATTGTGATCGGTGGTGAGCTTTTCGCGGATTCTATTGGCGATGAAGACAGTGAGGCTCCTACTTATATTGATATGCTGAAGCATAACACGGATGTAATCGTTGCTGCATTAACAAATCAAAATACTAGTAACGAATTTGAGGATCATGAACAAAATAGCCCTGCTGTAAAAATAGTCTTGTATGGCATTCTTGGAGTGCTTTGCATTGGCGGATTTTTATTGATGCTTTTTCGGGTGAATAAAGGATAAAGAGGAGATGGGAGGCGGATTCGCGCGGATGGAGCGGATCAAGGACAGATTTTTTTTCGTAAAACGTGATTGACACCATAACGTTCTTTTTCTGCGATCGTGAAAAAAATCTGTGCCGTTCTGCTGAATCCATGCAAATCTGCGTCTCATCTAAAAAAATAAAATGATGAAAGAAACGACTATTTCAATAAAAGGTTTATCTGTTTCGTACGAACGAAAACGAGTACTGACCAATATCTATATGGAGATTGAATCAGGAAATATCTATGGTGTAGTGGGCCCAAATGGTGCGGGAAAATCTACTTTGTTTAAATCGATACTGGATTTGATTGACATCAATGCGGGAACTGTACTCATCAAAGGTGCTCCCATTGAAGATCAGCGAAAGAATGTCGTTTATGTTCCACAAAAAAATGATGTAGATTGGAATTTTCCGGCAACGGTATATGACATCGTACTCATGGGGCGCTACCCACATAAGTCGACACTCGAACGATTTAATAAGGAGGATCATAGAATTGCAGAAGAAGCGCTAGAGGAAGTTGGGATTAGTAATTTAAAAAACCGCCAAATCGGTGAGCTCTCTGGTGGACAACAGCAACGGGTTTTTATCGCACGGGCACTTTGCCAACAGGCAGAAATATTTTTACTCGACGAACCTTTCGTTGGTGTGGATATGACTACGGAGGATCAGATTATTTCTATTTTGAAAAAGCTGGCGGATCAGGGGAAGACCTTGTTAGTAGTACATCATGATCTCTCAAGCGTGGAAGAATATTTTGACAAAGTGATTTTATTGAACCAACGATTGATTGCTTACGGCGATACGAGTACTACTTTTAATCCGGAAAATATTTCTAAAACGTATGGTGGGCAGTTGCCGATTTTGCATCGTACTGGGATGATGGAATAAGGGAAATTCAATCTCAATTTCAGTGGAAATTTCAATTGCGCTTGATATAGAGTAAGAAGCAGCTAAGTTGGTAGAGACGAGATTGGGTTGGAAGACCGAAGTCCGAAGCTTTCCTTCTAACGTATGAGAGGTGGGGAGGTGGAGGTGGGAAGTTTTCCCTATAACGTAAAGAGCAGATTAACGACCATTTCGCTAATCTGCTCTTTTGCATACAAAACTCACGTTGGAGTGAAACTTCCCACTTCATTTTGTCATTCTAAATGAATTTGTCTATTCGGCAAAACCAGGTAGAATCGAAGTACCAACTTCCTGCTCCTCCTCTACTCCATCACCACTTTCAAAAGTTTCGGAGATAGACTTGCATTATTAAAACGAACTTGCAAATAGTAAATTCCAGTTGCTAAATCAGTTCCTTGCATAGTGGACAAAGGTTCGTTGACATCATTTATATTTTTTACTAGACGCCCCATTTGATCGTAAAGATTTAGGTGATAGCCTTGCGTATATTGGTCAACTTCTACATTGATTTCGCCGTAAGTAGGATTTGGAAAAACAGTCACTTCAGCTGTTTCAAAATTATCCTCCGTGTTAATCATTTCACCACAAAGAACGGTTTGAAGAAATTCATCACCGCCAGAAAAGAATTCATTTAAATATTGAGAGAATCCACCTTGGTAAGAATCTTCATGACCTCCTCCTGGAGCTTGAACATGAAAATTGTAAATGCCTAACTCTTCTGCTCGCTGATGCATAACACCAGATCCATCTAGCGACATGAATTGAATTCCTAAGACAGATGCAAATCCATGATTGTAAGGAACCACATCATCTACGGTTCCGTGATAACTCGCGATTGGCGGTTCTCCTTCTGACATCCACTCACGCTTGTGTAATGCGCCTGAAAGATTAATAACTGCGGCTACTTCTGAAGAATACGATTGATTCGTTGCATCTCCCGTACTTCCTTCGATCCCTCCATTTTCATTAAACACATCGCTTACAAAGGCAGGGATGTTATCATTTTCATCAAGGTAGGCAGCATGCACCGACATGATCGCACCTGCTGAATAACCAGCAACTAAAATGTAATCAGGATCTATTTGATATAAATTATCAGTATCAGCATCTTGTCGAAAATGGCGGATCGCTGCTTTCAAATCTCCAAGTGACTTCATCGCTGCATCCATCATTCCAATAGAATCAGGAATGCCTAATTGAAGCAACGGATATAAACGGTAACTTATCGTAGCTGTAACAAAACCTTTCTTTGCAAAATCTCTACAATACTGATCCATTAGTGTTCGATCACCTCCTACAAAGGCTCCGCCATGCGACCAAACAATCAGTGGTCTTTTCTCTTGCACGTCTCCTACTGGTTGGTAAATATCCATTTCTAAATCGAAACTATTACCTGCTGCATCAGTATTGGTACCGTAGTAAACAGTAGTCATATTTATCTCTTCAAAAATATCTTCGACATAGCGTGTTCCGTCACAGCCTTGTGCAGATTGTGCATGGATGGATTGCGTCAAGAGGATGAAAACAAAAGCTAAGAGTGGGTGGGTATAGTTTTTTATCATGTTGTGTGGATTTTGTTGTATTGGAAGTTCGGAGTGGGAAATAGGAAGTTTCACTCGATCGCGAGGCCTGTATAACTGTAGGTAGATTCTGCGTTCAAGGGCAACTTCTATCATCCAAGTCCCCATTTCCAAGCAATGATTTATTCAATTGCAGATTTATTTTCAGTTGAGCCAAAAATCAAATTGAGGCCAACTCTCAAATTTACATTTTTACTTTTATATGGTTGCACTGCAGCGATGACATTATCGGTCACAGCATAAATTTGAACAGGACCAAGTTTGTAGGTTGCGCTGAGTCCAATGTTGTCATAGGTTTCGTTACGGACAGAATAGGAAGCTCCGACAGTAAGTGTTTCTAGGAGTTTAGCTTGCGCGCTTACTGCTACAGCAGAAAAGGTTTCTCCCCTATAAGATTCTCCGTAATATAAACCACCTATGGTAAAACGCTCATTGAGTTTGTAACGGGCATTTACATAAAGTTTGGTAGCAAGTGCGGTGGAGTAATTATTATTGGTTTCTTTAAATTCAAAGACATTCTCAACAGAATCAACAGCAGAAGAAAGCGAAACCTCATCACCTTCCAGTACAGATGAAAGATCTAGTCCATCATATTCATATGTTCCTTGACTGTGAAAGTTGGTAACGTCTTTGTTCCAATCTATTTTTCCCCAATCAATGACACTTGCGCTAATGGATAGTTTGTCATTGACTTCATAGTCCAATCCAAAATCAAAGGCATAGCCAGTATTTGTTGTAGTGGCATTTTTAAAAGAAAAAACATCATTAAAATCGTACTCCACATCGTAACCAGAAAGGGTATCAAATAACAATACGTTATCAAAAGTGGAAGAATTAATTCGGTAATCGGTTGACAAACTAAGTTGATAAATATCGTCATCCGTGTAAAGCGAAGCATCCGTTCGATCCGTTGATATATCTCCGATGCCAGTCAGCCATTTTGCTCTAGCTCCGATGGTCAACTTCCCTAATTTGTAGGCAGCTCCCAATCCGACTTCATTGTAAGCAAAACTTTGTTGGTCAGGACCGAATGCAACCTCCTCTCCAATGAATTGTGAATTACCTCCCCAAAAGAGTCGCGGCAATTTGTCGGAGTACTTTAGGTAACTGTTGGACTTAACTGCATGGTTGAGATTCAATGAAAATTTATCGTTTATACGAAAGTGTACACTTACGGTTTCTAATTCAAGATTAACTTTCAGGAAGTTCGTTGATTCAACATTTTCCAAAAGCTTGCTAACATCTAACAAACCTTCTTTGTCTTTAAAGTTGACCAATCCTGCAATCGAACCGGGCGTATGAAAATAACTTCCATAAATTCCTGGCACTGCAACAACTACACGTTGATCAGGAACAAGAGCAGGATTCGTTTTTATATTTTGATATAAATCTGGAACAAGCTGTAAGGTAAGTTCTTGAGCCATTACCAAATTAAAAAAACAGATTGTAAGTACTAGAGAGAATATTTTTTTAAACATTATTTCTTTTAGGCTAATGATTTGAGAGGATTTTTTCAAATGGGTTTTGGGGAAAACGTAATGGATCAAGACCGAAGACAGAATCTAGACCGAAGTCCGAAGTTTCCTCCTGACGCGATTCACGATCGCGGATCGCAGTCGAGTGAAACTTCGGACTTCGGACTTCCGTCTTCCGTCTTCCGTCTTCCGTCTTTCTAACTAATCATTCGTAATTCCAAGTTTCATCCCTACACGAACACGTACTTCGTCGTCAGCATAAACTTTTATTGACTTGGTTCCATTTTCTACGGTAGAGAAGCTTGCTCTTAGGAATAACTTTTTGGCATTTCTAACATTGTTAAATCGATCAGCATCAAAGGCGATGAAAGTCGTCTTTTCAGATACATCTGTAGCATCACCATTGTCATCAACTGGCGCTGCTTCCATTACTGTTTCAACAGAAGAAAGTAAGGAATCTAAGATCACATTATTTTCGTCTGCAAAATAAATTTGCATTCCTACGTTCAGACCAATTTCATTTTCAGTAATTATTTTAAACTCGACGTGACTTACATCATCGTAGGTATCAAGATTAGTAGCAAAAGTATCACGAGCAACAAAGCCATCGGCTGATCCCCAAATTGGCAATTCAACTTCTACCTGCACTTTTATGTAACTACTGTCTGTTACAAAACCACGAATACTGGTTAGTGAATCAGGGTTAGGAACCGCATCCATATCGTAATCAACAGAAACAGGACTTGCACTTAAAATTTCTTCGATATTAGAATTTTGAGCGTTGAAAGCGAAGTAAGTGTCTTTCGTTTGGCCCACCTCAGCAAGAGATGGATAAGCAACATCGATACTATCTAAGAAATCACTTTCCAATTCTAATACCTCTCCTGTTGCCGTAAGTACATCAACGATATTTGCTTTAGAGCGTACTGGAATACCAAAAGAATTTTCAACCGTCAAGGTTAATTTTGGATCTTCAAAAACAACATCACCTCTTGTCCAGTTTTCGAAGAAATCTATTTCGATAGTATCGCGATCCAATTCGTACAGCGCATTTCCGAGGTAGCCTTCAAGGTAAGAAGCAGTCAGATCAGTAAAAATAATTCCACATGCTGGCAGGGTATCCCTGATTCCGCTATTAAGTCTGTGTGCTTCATAGTTTATAAAAATAGTATCATTGATAGTTTCCAATAGATAACCAGAGACATCAATCCCATCACCAAAGGGGTTTCCACCAAAGGCACCTGGTCCTGCAGGAGCATTAAAGGTTGCTGAAAAAGGCACACCGTCCTTTGTCATAGATGGCAAGGTAATCGTAACCTCGACTGGTTCTAGATGATCATTTGTAAAACCTGCTTTAAAGCTACCTGTTTTTAAAATGGCATAATCGATATCAATTCCATCAACGGGCTCATAAGGAATAAAATAATTGGTATCAAGTAATTCAAAAGGTACAGAACCACTAATAATATCAAAAAGATCTGTTGCCGTTTTACCAGTTACATCTCCTTTGTAGTTGAGTGTGATTAGACCATCATCTCCAATAAGAATGAATGTAGTGGTGTCGAAATTTTCTAATACAGAAGTCAAGGTAGTAGTTGTACTCATTAGAGGGATTGCGTACTCTGCGTCATAGCCACTGATACCTACATTATCGGTTTCATATTTTTTACAAGAATAGGCTAGAACAAGAAGGAGTCCTAAGAATAGGGAAACGGGAAGAATTTTTTTCATGTCAATGATTTTCGGCTGTTATAACATTTTGATCAATTGTAATATTGCTGATCAAATCTAAAGAAAGGGTTAAAGTTCTACTCTTTGGGAGTAGAACGTGGGAAGCTGGGAGTTGGAGGTGGGAAGTTGCCTTTTAACGCGATCTACGCGATTGACTAAAAACACCCCACCTCCATCTTCAAACACCCCACTTTCTTATATACCCCTTCAAACGAGAAAGTGTGAAATTAAGCTGCGTTGATTCTATCCTTTTGTAGGGAAGCTGACAAAACTATGCTGGTTGAAGCTCGGAAGTTACTCCCTGCCCCAACGAAGTTCATTAAGTTTTTACTTTTGAAGAAAATCTCCAAATCTCCCCTCTCACTTTTAAATATCAAATTCCTGTCCTAGTTTTGGGATCTCAACTTCTTGTTTGAACCCATTCTCTTTCAAATAAGCTTTCAGGTCTTGTTGTCGATCCAACTCTCCATGCACGAGATATAATTTCTTTAGATTTTTCTTTTGGTTTTTCAAAAAGTCAACAATCTCTTTTCGGTCGGCATGTGCAGAGAAGGAATCCATAATTTCTATTTCTGCCTTTACAGTTTTCCATTCACCGAAAAGCTTAATTTTTTCGACACCATCGCGGAGCATTCCTCCTGGTGTATCTGGTGAACAATATCCAACAATTAAAAGTGTGTTCTTTTTGTTGTCAATATTATTGGCCAGGTGATGACGAACACGTCCTGCATTCATCATACCAGAAGAACTAATAATAATGGCACCGCCACTAATTCCGTTCAAGCTTTTAGAAATGTCAACAGAGCGCACATAAGTAAGTGCGTTGAAACCAAATGGATTGTCATCAATTAACAAATATTGACTTAGGTCATCATCAAAACATTCTGGGTGAGCCCCAAAAATAGTGGTCGCATTTACGGCAAGTGGACTATCCACAAAAACTGGAATCTTTGGCAACAAGCCTTTTGTTTCCATCTGATCCAACATGTA
>CALGLS010000003.1 GCA_937959375.1 uncultured Saprospiraceae bacterium | reverse complement strand
AATCGAGACAAAAGCGTTATTGTACAATTCGATATGGCAACAGGAAAAGAAGTTGGAGATATTATCTTTTCTCATCCTGATGTAGATGCTAGCAATTTGAATTATTCTAAAAAGCGTAAAGTCCTTACTTCTATAGCTTACAACACAGATAAAAACCAGTTTCATTATCTTGACGAGGAACGAAAGGCTATTGCTAAACGTATGGAACGCGAACTTGGTGACTACGAAATATGGGTGACCAGCATGAATAAAGCAGAAGATAAATTTATGGTACGTACCTATAGTGATCGTTCACTTGGCGCCTATTACTTTTACGATAAGAACACAGATAAGCTCGAAAAGATATCTGACGTGAGTCCATGGATTGACGAAGAAGACATGGCCGTGATGCAACCAGTCCAATATAAATCGAGAGATGGATTGACCATTAATGGTTATTTGACATTGCCAACGAATGGTGTAAAATCCAAGCTTCCTGTTATTGTTAACCCACACGGAGGTCCCTGGCATCGTGACTCTTGGGGTTTCAATCCTGAGATTCAATTGTTAGCGAGTAGAGGCTATGCTGTTTTTCAGATGAACTTTAGAGGGAGTACAGGATACGGTCGTGATTTTTGGGAAAAGAGTTTCAAACAATGGGGCGGAACCATGCAAGACGACATCACCGATGGCGTCAACTGGCTAATAGAAGAAGGTATAGCAGATAAAGATCGTGTCGCAATATATGGCGGAAGCTATGGGGGCTATGCAACTTTAGCTGGTGTTACTTTCACTCCTGACCTTTATAACTGTGCAGTAGATTATGTTGGTGTTTCCAATTTGTTTACGTTTATGAAAACGATTCCTCCTTATTGGGAACCCTATCTTGAGATGATGTATACCATGGTAGGAAACCCAGAAACAGATAGTACACAGATGGCTGCCGCTTCCCCTGCTTTACATACCGACAAAATCAAAACACCACTCTTTGTTATACAAGGTGCGAACGATCCTCGTGTGAACATTGATGAAGCTGATCAAATTGTGCGTTCGCTTCGTGAGCGAAATATTGATGTACCTTACTTAGTCAAGTACAATGAAGGTCATGGTTTTCATAATGAAGAAAATCGTTTCGAATCTTATAAAGCAATGGTTGGTTTTTTTGCAAAACATTTGAAGCCGGAGTTAAAGGCTTAAAACAAATGTTCCCGTTTTCAATTTGAGAACGAAACAGGGTCACACAATCCTAAACTAATAGAGAAGCGTTTTTGGCTATAGCCGAAAACGCTTCTCTTATTTTCTAGCATAGCCAGATAAAACAGATTAGCCAACCTACCTATACCAGCAAACACGACAGAAGGCCCCATCCACATTCACATTCTAATTCACATTCTAATTCTAATTCTAATTCTAATTCACATTCTAATTCCCCTCATAATAGATCAAACAATTTGAATTAATCAAACAAATAATAGAAAATTATTTGTTTGTTAAAAAAAATTGTTTTAAATTGCGGACACATTAGAAATACTATTTTTATTTAAAGAAAACCTAAGAACTATGATTCACGAGGATAGAATTGAGCTTAACAATCGTTTTATTGAAGTATTTGAGTTGCTTAAAGGACGAGGGGATATTATTCTTAATGACCGTAACGGAAAAGGTATTGGAGACTTTGCAGATAAAATTCTGGGTAACAGAGCTTATGGGCACATCATCCGTGCATTTCTAAATCCAAAAGATAAACGTGTAATTGATTACCGTCAAGCACGAATTCTTTGTCAAGAGTATGGTGTTAATGAATCTTTTCTGATTGACGGAATGGGTACGCCATTCGGTTTTGAAGTTCCTAAAAACAGATCCGCTTCTGATGCATATACTCCTCAGGGGAATATTTTGTACACCTCCGTTCAGGCCTTCGCCGGTTCTGGTGCAGATGTAGGAAGTGCCTCTCCTGAAAACAACCACTTCTTTTCAGTTCCTGGTTTAAGAGGTTCTGGATTGGTTGCTTTCCCAATTGACGGACGAAGTATGGAACCTGTCATCTCTGACGGTGATACACTCATCTGTCGCGAGATTGGAGGTCTCAATGAAATCAAGGATAATGAAATTTATGCCATTAAGTCTAATGGTACACTTTGGGTGAAATACGTACAACGTGTCACCAATAATAATGGGAAGGTTACTAGCCTTCGAATGATCTCCGCTAACAATTTGGAGTATCAACCATTCACGGAAGAAGTTAACGAAGCTACCAGCTTGTACAAAGTAATTCGCAGAATTAGCGACATATAAACTTTGTCAGCGTCAACAGTTTTCTCGACTGCTTGATCGGTACACTTTTTCTATTTTCAAATTCGGATAGTCTCTCTTAGTCGTGAAGGTCATTGACCTTCACGCTATATCCTGCTGTTTTTTTGATTCGAAATCCCGGGCTTTTTGAGTCCGGGATTTTTCTTTTTTTGCAACTCTTTTTACAACGCTAATAAGCACTTTACAAGCACAGTAATAAGCAATGCAACTGCAACCAAACCACTACTTACGCTGCCGCATCACCTCATACAACATAATCCCTGTTGCCACAGAAACATTCAACGAGTCCGTCTCTCCTAGCTGTGGAATAATAAATTGTTCATCCGCTTTTCGTAAAAGTGCTGCATTCACTCCCTCTCCTTCCGATCCAATAATAAAGGCAGTAGGTACTGTTAAATCCAAATCGAACAACTTCTTCTCCCCTTTCAAACTACTCGCTAATATTTGAATACCCGACAACTGCAGATATTCAATCGCATTCATCAAACTACTAGACCTACAAACAGGAATTTTTGTTAAGGCTCCAGCTGAAGTTTTCAAAGCATCTGCATTGATCCGGGCAGCCCCCTTTGACGGAATAATAATCGCATCCGCACCACAAACCTCCGCCGAACGAGCTATAGATCCAAAGTTGCGGACATCAGTCACTTCGTCAAGCAACAAGAACAAAGGTGTTTTGGATTGCTCATAAACCATAGGCAACACATCCTCTATCTTAAAATATTGAATTGGCGACAACAAAGCAACAACCCCCTGGTGATTTCCATTTGAAAATTTGTTCAACCGATCCTTAGGAACCACCTTAAATGGAATATCGAATTCCCTGCAAAGATGTCGGACCTCTTTTTCAAATTCACCTCTGATTCCTTGCTGAAGCAAAAGTTTATCAACTGGCTTTCCAGAGCGAATGGTATCTACTACTGGATGCCGACCATATATAATCAAATCGTTTTTAGAGTTCATGGCGCAAAATAAGGATAAATGTCGCGTATCGTTTGAATTTAGAACATCAATACAAAGGTAAAAGCGAGTTTTTTTAAATAAATTTACCTATTCCTAAAATGTAGTGACTACTGTTTATTCGCAAAACTTGCGATAATCTCAACAAAAGTGTGTTTCAGCGGTTGTTATTTTAACATCAACCAATCGCTAAACCACCTTCATCCAAACTAATTTAGCGAATACTCATTCAATTAATTTTCTTAACCAATTCAAACCGCACATAATGGAGTTAAAGAATTCTACAAAAATGCGTACCCTATTGTCGTTAGCCCTGCTTTTGGCAGCTAACTTTATTTGGGCGCAATCACAATCTGCCCTCGATATCGCTTTACGGCATATTGAGCAAAATGCTCCAACATGGGAGCTAGACCAAGCGGATGTTTCTGACATGATTATCACAGACAGTCACATCAGTAGCATTAGTGGTGTTGCACACATCTACTTCAAACAACGTCATCAGGGCATTGAAGTTGAGAATGCAATTATCAATGTCAGTATCACTGCTGATGGAAAAGTACTACACGTTGGTAAGCGAGCTATTCCTAATATTGCTTCCAAAATAAACGCTACTGCTGCTTCAATCAGCGCAGAAACAGCCCTAGTGAACACACTTAGCCATCTAGAGCTTGCTCCTGTTTCATCTTTCACTATAAAAGAAACAAGAAGCGCCAACGAAATTATTTTTGAAAAAGGTACATATGCCAACAGAGATGTCAATGTTGAGTTGACTTACCTTGCTGATAAAGATGGTACTGTTCGACTATGTTGGAAAGTAGCTATCGACACAAAAGCTGACCACAATTACTGGTACAGCTACGTAGATGCAGTTACTGGTATCGTTGCACACAAACACAATCTAGTTATTGAATGTGCTCCTGCAAGTCTAAAAAAACAACACAAACATTCTCATACTTGCAATGACAATGCACATGCTGCTGACATGGCAACACACCAAACAGTAAAAGAAGCTTTAGCAGCTGAGGCAAGTGCTGTAACAAACTCCTACCGAGTATTTGCACTTCCTGCAGAATCTCCAATTCATGGCCCACATGTATTGGTAACCGATCCTGCTGACCCAGTGGCTTCTCCTTCTGGATGGCATGACGATGGCAACAACCAATGGACAACAACAAGAGGAAACAACGTATTTGCTTATCTAGACACTGATGGTAACGGAACTCCAGACGGTCCAACGGCAGAAGGTGGTCCTTCTCTTGATTTTGATTTTCCTTATGATGCTTCTTTAGAACCAACTGATATGGGAGAAACAGCTGAGACCAACTTGTTTTACATGAACAATGTAATGCACGATTTCAGTTTCCACCAAGGTTTTGATTCTGCTGCAGGTAATTTCCAAACTAACAACTTTGGCAACGGAGGTGTTGGGAATGATCCCGTAGATGCGAGAGCACAGGCTGCAGGACTTAACAATGCGACCTTTGGTACTCCTCCAGATGGGGGAAGTGGCGTAATGAATATGTTTGTTTGGGATGTAAACTTAAGTTCTACAATATTCACGGTTAATGAGCCGGCAGCAGTTGCAGGTTCTTACCCAGCCATTGAAGCAAGTTTTGGAGAACCAATTTCTGACATTCCAGTAACAGGTGAAGTTGCTATTGTTAATGATGGCATTTTTGATCCATATATCACAGATGGTTGTGAAGAAGATTTCATAAATGCATCTGAGATTGACGGAAGAATTGCACTAGTAGATAGAGGTGGTTGTTTCTTTGAACAAAAAACAGCTTTTGCGGAAGCTTCAGGAGCCATCGCATTAATCATCTGTAATTTTGATCCAGATCCAGTTGGAATGGCAGAAGCACCAAATGTTCCTAACCCAGGAATTCCTACTTTAATGATCGGAAGTACGGACTGTGAAACGATTCGTCAATTTGCTGGTAATGGTTTAGTAACTACATTTCAGCTACCTACTAATAGTGGACCTGATTTCGTAGATGGAGATTTTGACAATGGTATTATCGCACACGAGTTTGGTCACGGTATTTCTAATCGGTTGACTGGTGGTGGAAGCCAAGTAGGTTGCCTAGGTAGTGCAGAACAAATGGGAGAAGGATGGAGTGATTTTATGGCCTTAGTCTTAACCGTTGAGGCTGGGGACACAGGAGACATGCCAAGAGGTATTGGTAACTATGCACAAAGAGCAGCCCCCGACGGAGTCGGTATTAGAGGTTACCCCTACTCTACTGATATGAATGTAAGCCCACTAACTTATGCTGACCTTCCTGGTTATGGTACGGGTGTACACAACATCGGAGAAATCTGGTGTAATATGATTTGGGATTTATACTGGGCAATGACTGACGAGTATGGTTGGGATGCAGATGTTTACACTGGTACAGGTGGAAACAACATGGCTATCAAATTAGTATTTGAAGGAATGAAATTACAGCCTTGTGCTCCTGGTATGTTAGATGGTAGAGATGCGATCATCGCTGCTGATGAGGCATTATACAATGGAGACAACTACTGCTTGATCATGGATGTATTTGCAAGACGTGGATTAGGATTTAACGCAAGTCAAGGTTCTCCAGATCAAACAGGTGACGGAACCCCTGATTTCGAATCATACCCACTATGTACTGCTGAGTTAAAATTAACGAAAACAGTGACACCGCTAGTAGAGGCAGGTGAAAGTATTGATGTAGCACTTACGGTAACCAACCACAAAGGAGAAACACTAACAGGTGTTGTTGTAAATGATGAATTAGAAGATGGACAATCATATGTTGCTGGTTCTGCAAACATTTCTGATGTAACAGTAAATGGCAATGTCGTTTCATTCAACATTGGTGAAATGCTTCATGAAGATGTTCAAGAAATCACTTACCAAATTGCGACTGACGCTTCTGTTTACTCAATCCAGCAATGGTTTGATGGTGCAGAAAATGATGACGACTGGTTAGCTGATCCGATAACGAATACAAACTTCTTCGCGCTTTCTACTAACAATCCTTATGAAGGTAGTTCTTCTTGGTTTGTTCAGGATTTAGCAGAAGAAAGTCAACAAACACTATTCTCAATTTACCCCCTAACCGTATATGGTTCTGCTCCAGCTCTTCGTGTTTACAACAGTTATAATACACAAGGTGGTTTAGATGGTGGTTTGATTGAAATCTCAACTGACGGAGGTACTATTTACCAAAACATAAGTGACAAGATGATTAGAGGAGCCTACCCAGCAGGTATTGCTTACGGTACCTTTGTCATTCCAAATCTTGATGCCTACTCTGGTAATAGTGACGGTTATATCAGTTCAATCATTGACATGAGTGACTTTCTAGGAGAGGACATTCGAATTCGCTTACACTTCGCATCTGATGAAGCAGGTGCTACTGGTGGTGGCTGGTATGCAGATAATATTGAGCTGATGGATTTGAAAGCATACAACAGTGAAACTTGTGCTACTTCTGACCAAGGTGATGTTGTTTGTAAACTTGGTGAAGACATAGGAACTTTGATTCAATCTCAACTTGGAGTGAATACAACTTCTCCTGAGTCAAGTGTCAACATTGGCGTGTATCCAAATCCAGCAGAAGATGTGATCAACCTATCTATTGCAAGTAAAGTTGCACAAGATGTACAGATCAGCATTATGTCAGTTGATGGTCGCGAGATGATGAGCACACAAGTTGCTGCAACTTCTAATACACAGACATTCACAATGGATGTAGCAGAATTAGCTTCAGGCTTCTACTTTGTTAAAGCTTCTGCTAAAGATGAAGTAACGGTTCAAAAAGTTGTGATCAAATAATAATAACAGTAATAAGTTTATAAATGCAAAATGGGCTGCCCGAATATCGGGCAGCCCATTTGTTTTATCAAATTCAGTTTATTGAAAAGCTTTTGATTATTACTTTCGTAAAAACATAAACTGGTTACGATTACTCTTCTTCTCGCTTCGCTTTTTCAGCTCGCTCCGCTCTTTCTTTACGACTTTCTTCAGCCGCTTCTTTTAGATCATCTAAAGCATCTTCTACTTTATCAGAAACAACTTCAGCAACAGCTTTGACGGTATCAATTACATCCTCCAAAGCTTCACTCATGCTAGTTCCTACTACATTAAGCAATGCTTCCACACCACCTGCTTCAGGTTTTGGGCTTGCTTTAGGTTTGCCTTTAAGAGCAAGCGCTGCTTTTTGTAAAGCATCTGCATCATCAACACGCGCAGCTTTATCTTCTTCAATTTTGGCAGCGATCTTTTCTTTTGCCTTAGCTTTAGCTGCATTCTGAGCTTCTCTTATTTTCGCTTTTTCAGCATTCGCTTTATCCTTTTCAGCTTGGCTAGCTATTCGCTTTTCAAGATCCGTTTTAGTAGATAACATTTCGTTGAGCTTTTCTTCTTTCGAACGAATACGCTCTTCAATCATCTTCGTCTTTGCTTGACGAATTTGTGCTTCAAGTTGTCCTTCAGAGTTTTGAATTCTACGCCCTTGATATTCTAAATCACCTCTATCACGAGAGATGGACCGTTCCATCTTTTCGATGGCAGAAAGCAAACCTTCATATCTTCTAGTTAGGCGATCTGTAGGTGAACTATCCTGATCTTTTTGTGGACCAAATCGCTTTTCCTTAACCTGCTTAAAAGCTTTATCTAATCGATCCCATACTTTTGCACGGTGATCTCTAGTCAATTTTGTCTCTTTAAAATCACGTTGTAGATTCTTCAAGTCATTGAACAAACCTTGTAGGTTCAAACCTTTTACAATCTTCTCCTCAATTGTTCCTAAAGCTGACATAAACTTTTCAGAACCTTCTTTTGATTGCGTTTGAAATTCTTCGTCCAAAGTTGAACGAAGTTTCTTCATGTGATCAAATAATTTATTGGTCGTATCACGAAGTGCGTTAGCATGTTCCCTGAAAAGGTTACGCTCTTTCATCTGATCCTGTACTTTATTCCAGAACCCCTTAAGTGCCTCCCATTGTTTTGAATCGTAAGCCTTAAGACTTTCAATCTTTTCTTTGATGTCGTTAAGCTCCGATTGATAAACATCATTAAGCTTAGCAGAAAGCACGACGAAGTGCCATTCAGTTTGAGCTCTTTGAATGATATCACCTCTTTCCACCTTTAAATTTTCAGGTAATAAGCTTTCGCTTGCAGATAAGTCTCTTTCTTCTTTAGTATGACCTTCTGGAAAAGCAACTTCTTTTCCCATTCGCCAGTCATCCATTAATTTTTTCTCAAGATTATCTCCAGTAATTGCTTCTGGAAATACAAAGAGATTCACTTTGTTGTCGTTAGGGCGTAGTTCCAATGCGAGTAAAACGCGTTCCTCTTTTTCATTGGTACCCCAAAGTACGAGTTTGGTCTTCATGATACGGTAATTTAATTTTCGTTATAAAACAGGTATTTGAAATATCTTTTATGGCAGTTCTCTTTCGTCTTAAACGGGCTTGTAGTAATGTTTCATTAAATGTCATAATAGCTTATTCCCCTAAGCTATGCTTCTGTTCGAGCGTTTAAAATTAACAAAAAGAACAGTATAAAGCAATTTGTTCATCAATTTAAAGCGGAATTGAAAATTAAAACAACTCTTCTCTCTTGTTAAGTACTTGGCTTCAGCCTCATTGAGGCTCGAAGCATTTTCAAACTCAGAGATCTATTTTGGCTAAAACAAGGTCAATGATCCTTGATTTTATTTAGCTGTCAACACGTGACAACTGTCCAATAAATTGCTTCGCTAATAAGTGCTCTGCAATTTGAACAGCATTGGTTGCTGCACCTTTTCGCAGGTTATCTGAAACAATCCACATATTTAAAGTATTAGGTTGAGACTCATCTCTTCTTAAGCGGCCTACAAAAACTTCATCTTTGTCTTTTGAGAAAAGAGGCATCGGATATTTATTATCCGCCACATCGTCTTGCAGGATAATGCCATCTGAGTTGGCAAGTAAGGTTTTCAATTCATTGATTTCAAAATCATTTTTGAACTCAACATTAACCGCTTCCGAATGACCACCTTGCACAGGAACCCTAACTGCAGTCGCGGTAATTCTCAAACTATCGTCTGCTAAAATCTTTTTGGTCTCGTGTACCAACTTCATTTCTTCTTTGGTATAATCATTATCCAAAAAGATATCACAATGCGGAATACAGTTATCAAGTATTTGGTAATGGTAAGCCATGGTATCAGATGATCCCTTAGTCTTTTCATTATTGTATTGTGAAACAGCTTTCATTCCAGTACCAGTAATAGACTGATAGGTGGAGATCACCAAACGTTGGATATTGTATTTTTTATGCAGCGGGCTCAAAGCAACTACCATTTGAATGGTTGAGCAATTTGGATTTGCAATGATCTTATCGCTAGCAGTAAGTGCATGTGCATTCACTTCAGGGACAATCAATTTTTTGTCTGGATCCATACGCCACGCAGAAGAATTGTCAATCACTGTTGTTCCAACTTCTGCAAATTTTGGAGCCCATTCCAATGACACACTACCTCCTGCAGAAAAAATGGCTACATCAGGCTTAGCATCAATTGCATCTTGCATAGACATACAATGATAGGTATTTCCATTAAATTGAATTTCTTTACCAACTGACCTTTCTGAAGCTACTGCTAAAAACTCAGTGATTGGGAAGTTTCTTTCTTCTAAAACTTCACGCATTACCGTACCGACTAAACCGGTAACACCTACGACTGCTACTTTCATAGTGTTCTTTTATTTTCTAGTTTAACTACTTACTTAATTATCAATCATTTATGCTATCAATTCACATAAATTCCATTTTCTGGAGTGGCAAAGATAAAGGCAATAATTATTTAATGCTAGTTTTTTTGTTTGCCTAAAGACTTGAATTAACTTTGTAGACAGTTCTTTCCACTTTTTTAGTTAAGTTTATCTTCTGTTAGCACCTCAAAACCCCAAACTAAACAGACATTATTTAAACCCACAGATTATGAGAGTTAGTATTTTTCTGCTAATCTTTATCACTATATTTCCTTTCCTTCTTTCAGCTCAAATTGCTGAAGAATTTACTGATGGGGATTTTACAAACAATCCTGCTTGGCAAGGAGATGAAACGGACTTTATAGTTAACAACGAAGTGCTGCAAGTCAATGCTACTGAAGCTGGGAATTCCTACCTCTCTACTCCTATTTCAATTTCAGACTCTACCTTTTGGGAATTCTTAGTCGAACTCGACTTTAGTCCTTCTACCAATAATTCTCCCAAATATTATCTCTCATCCGATAATCCAAATTTAGAAACTGACCTTAATGGTTATTTTCTTCAAATCGGAGAATCTGGCGCGCTCGATGCTTTTGAAATATATCGTCAGAATGGGAATACGGATGAATTTCTTTTTAGGTTCAGTACGGAAGGTGAGATGGCCGCCTCTTCCAATAATATCGCGCGCATCAGAATAACTCGAAACAACATTGGACAATGGAATTGCTACGCTGATTATGATGGAGGGACTTGCTTTGACTTTGAAGGTAGTTTTACAAATAATGACATCACCACTGGCGAACACTTTGGAGTCGCATATCAATTCACTTCTTCTAACATCAATAATTTTTTCATTGACGACATCTTCGTAGATGCTATTCCAACTTATGCTAACAATCCTCTTGCTATATCTGCTATCAACGCCATTGATGTAACTGACATACAAGTTGTATTTAGTTTGCCATTAGATTTGGCTTCCGCCGAAATGACAACAAACTACACCATCAAAGACGGCAGTGGCACCGACATTGGTAATCCAACAACTGCGACTGTAGATCCATCCAATCCTACTATTGTCAACATCGACATTAGCAACCTTTCAATTGGAAGTGGGCTTCAACATACGCTTTGTGTCACCGGATTGCTTGATTGCTCTGGGAATCCAATTGGAACAGACAACACAGAAGATTTTATAGTCTTCGTTCTTGAGTTAGCATCAGAAGGGGACATTCTCATCAATGAAATAATGGCAGATCCCGAGCCAAATCTTGGCGTCTTACCTTCAGCTGATTTTATTGAACTTTACAACAGAAGTGATAAGGCAATTGATCTAGATGGTTTCATGATTAGCGATGCAGTTAGTTCTTCTTTTTTAGGACCTAAAATAATGCCGCCTCTTTCTTATCTCATCATTTGTGATGACGAAGTCGCTACAGATTTCATGGCCTTTGGGGAAGTGTTGGAGGTGACTAGCTTTCCTGCTTTAAATATTAGTTCGGATGAACTTTCTCTTGAAGATCCAAGTGGTTTCCCCATTCATCGGGTTAACTACTCAGACGAATGGTACCAAGATGAAGACAAACAAGATGGGGGATGGACATTAGAAATGATAAACCCTAATATCTATTGTCAAGGAGCAACGAATTGGATTGCTTCACAAAACTCAAATGGAGGAACTCCAGGGCAAGAGAATTCTGTTTTTGAAAACACACCAGACCTTGTTAGTCCAAAACTGATTGCTGCAACAGCAGTCAGCAACAACCAACTGCTACTCGTCTTCGATGAAATAATGAATGAGGCAGGAACACCGCTCGGTTTTGAAATTACGCCAACCGTAGGAACGGTTACTGATCGTCTTTTGGTAGAACCAGATCGTACATCATATCTATTAACTATTGAGGCTCCATTCTTTGAAGATCAAGTAACTTATAATATTTTAACAGAAGGTGGCGTGACGGATTGTTCAGGTAACTCTGTCAATTTAGACTGCAATACTTTAGATTTCACTTACTCTGAAACGGAAGAAGCTGAACCTTATGACATTTTGATCAGTGAAATTTTTGCTGACCCAACACCATCTATAGGTTTACCCGAAGCAGAATATTTAGAGTTATATAATCGTAGTAACAAAGTCATCAATCTTGAAGGCTTTACCATTTCTGATCCTACAGATGATATCCTCCTTCCTTTTTATCTAATGTTTCCGGGAGACTACTTGATTGTTTATTTAAAAGACAGCGGTTTCTTCGGTCCATATGGTGATACACTTGCGCTAAACGATTTTGTTGGGCTAGGAAATACGGCAGACAATTTAGAATTGATTAGTCCAAATGGAACGCTCATTCACAACGTTATTTATACCGATGCTTCCTATCAAGATGCCAGTAAAAATGAAGGTGGTTGGAGCCTTGAACTCATTAATTACAATGCGCCTTGTTCTTTTGAAGACAACTGGGCTGCTTCTACCAACGCAAGTGGAGGTACACCCGGAATGCCTAATTCAATTGGTGAAAACATACTGGATGATTCTCCCTTGGATTTGATACGTGCCTTCCCGATTTCCTCCAATCAGGTGCAGTTGTTTTTCAACAAAAGTTTGAATCGAACGTTTGCTGCTGACATTAACAATTATGAAATTGATGGTTTGACGATTAGCAATGCTTTTGCGGAAGCACCATCATTCAACACTGCTATTTTAGAAGTGGCGACTAACTTTGATCCAGATGTCATTTACGAAATTCGTGTAACCAGTGAGTTAACAGATTGTATCGGCAACAGCCCTGGTATGTTTATGCAAACGTCATTTGCCTTACCAAAAGTTATTGAACCATTAGACTTAGTGATCAACGAAGTTTTATACAACCCAGAAACTGGTGGTGTTGACTTTGTGGAGTTGTATAATCGTTCTGACAAAGTAGTCAACCTAGCCGACTTAAATATTGCCAAACGCAATGAAGAAAACTTGGTTGATAATGCTGTTCCAATCGACGTTGATTGTTTACTCTTTCCTGATGAGTATATTGTTTTGACAAAAGATCCTCTAGATATAAAGAATCGATATCTAGTAGAAAATCAATATGGATTTTTAACGGTATCTATCCCAAGTTATGGTGACAAAGAAGATGTCGTAACTTTATATTTGCCAGCCCTCTTGGGAGAAACTTTAATTGATGAACTCGCCTATGATGCGACTTTTCCTTTTGCATTGTTGAGTGATGAAAATGGCGTTTCGCTAGAGCGAATTAATCCAGATGCCCTAACTCAAACAAAAGATAATTGGCATTCGGCAGCAGAACAGGTTGGCTATGCCACACCTACCTATCAAAACTCTCAGTTCTTATCTACAGATACCAATGTTGAAGATGTGATTTGGGTAGAAAATCCGCGTCTCTCACCAGATGAAGATGGATTTGAAGATTTTCTTCTTGTTAACTACGCTCTTCCTAGTACAGGTTATGCTGCTAACTTAAGCTTATATGATTCAAAAGGAAGGCTAGTACGTGATCTTGTACAAAATTCTTTACTAGCTAGTGAAGGTACCATCAAATGGGATGGCTTGACTAACGAAGGGAGTGACGCAAGACCCGGTATCTATGTCCTTTATGCTAGTTTACACAACCCGAATGGCGACACTATTGAATATAAAAAAGCCGTAGTTGTTGCAACTCAATTAAAATAATGAGAACTTGCAGCGCCTTAGGAGGCTAGAAACAAAGAAATACTGTTAAAAAACCGCATTTTTCCTAGATAATTGTGATTTTTGACCAAAGTTTGCGTCTACATATTAGCAACCAAGCAACTATGTCCTAAGTTGTTTCCTCATTCTAACCATATTAAAAATAATTTTAACGTATAAAACTCCTATATTTGCGGAGCATTATGATTACAAAATTACTCAACTACCGCCCATTGCAACTCGCATTAACGACCCTCATTATATTGGGAGCGGTCATTTGTGTGTTTACTCCAAACTATCTTCTCTTTAAGATTGGGGCTAGTTTTGCAAATCAAATCATGTTACTCTACTTAGCCATGGGCTTATTCTTCTTAGTACTAAAACAACCTAAGTTGACCTTTACCAGTTTTGCCTGCTGTGGAGTGCTTTGTATGTTTTTGAAGTTATATTCAAATTGGGAATGGCCAATTCCTATCAATCCTGACGAGACGGTTGAAGTGGCTGTGGAAGTAGCTCATTTTAATGTTACGGCATCTAATGACGATTATCAATCTACGATAGAAGCTATCTTAGCATCTGATGCAGATGTTGTTTCACTACAAGAGGTTACTCCAGATTGGCACCCATATTTACAAGAATTTTTGAAAGAGACTTATCCGCATTCTACCTCAATGGTGCGGTTTGATCCTTATGGTTTGGCTATTTATTCCAAATCAGAAATACTTACAGTAGATACTTTCTTTTTTGAAAAGATTCCTAACCTTCACGTTTCTGTAGAGTCACGTAAAAAGGATATGCCTATTTCTATCGTAAGTTCGTATACAAATCCTCCACTATCTCAGAATACAGTTATTAAATTGCAAGAGCACATGAAAGTCATTGCTGCTTATGTGCAAAAGATCAACGAACCAGTAATTACACTCGGCGAATATCATGCACCACCTTGGTTTGAAGAAGTGAGAATGCTAATGCAAAATGGTCAGTTGCTAGATAGTCGTAGTCGTGCTAATCAAGGTTTAGATAACTTATTTCAATATCCAATTGATTACATTTTCTACTCTGAGCAACTGAAATGTTCTGATTTCCAGATTGTAGGAGGCCCTTCTACCAATCACCTTGGTATTCAAGCTGCGTATGAGTTCAACCTAGATTTTAAGAATGCTCAAGCAGCGATTCAATAGTTTCAAATTTGCCTTCGCAGGTATAGCCAGTCTTTTTAAGTCGGAGCCTAACATGAAGATTCATGTGGTTATCGGTATATGTACTATCGGAGCTGGATGGTTCTTTTCTATCAATACAACCGAATGGTGCCTTGTCACGTTAAGTATTGCTTTGGTACTCTCCGCGGAAGGCTTCAACACAGCGATTGAACATCTAACAGATCTCACTAGTCCAGATTATCACCCTTTAGCAGGAAAGGCAAAAGATGTTGCTGCAGGTGCTGTTTTGCTTGCCGCAATGGGTGCCGCTATTATTGGTATCATTATATTTTCTCCATATTTAATAGCCTATTTTAAATAAGCTCTTAATTCAAGTACCAATCTTTAACCTTTCATTAATTCCTTCTATTCCTAAGCTAATTCAAAGGCTTTTCCTAAAAGCCTAATGTTACTATCGTTTTTACTTCAAAGCGGAATAGTGTTTGCATAAATAGTAATACTATACAGCCAGAGAGTATCTTAACCAAACCCATCCTTGTCACAAATGCAAGGCCCCAAATAAACAATAACTAACTAAACGATTTAGATTAATTCTAAGATGAAAGATATCAGAAAACCACTAAAATCAGCTATAAGCTCAATCGTCTTGCTCTCAGGCTTCGTGCTTTGCAATCAATATGCAATCGCACAAGAAGAGCTTATTTTTGCTAGTGTGGAAGAAACTCCTAAAATCGAACATACTCAGGAAACCCTTCCAAAAACACTTGAGCGAAAGCTTAGAAGAGATGCTGCAAGACTAGCTTTGAGAATTGAAGCTAAGAAAGAAGAACTTCGGTATCAAAATATCTGGATCCCTCGTGAGAATATGGAAAGTATATATACCGTGCTTTCAAACATCTACTTACACGATGAAACCGCACAATCAATTGCTAAATGCAATGTTCATACTTTTCCAAATCCATCTATTGACCACATCGTTATTGTTTTCGAAAGAAATATAGACTGGGCAGCGCCACTTCTTGATGGAATCAGCGAAACGGATAGTGAAGAAATTAATACGCTGCTAGAAGATTACGATCTTATTATTGAAAAGCATGTCCAATGGAATGACACAGAAGATGCGATTACTGTTCGTTCAAAAGCTCCATTAAACATGGCAGCATTGGCTAATGAGTTTTACAATGTAGAGGGCGTACAATCTGTTGATCTTGGAATTCCAGGTATCGGTGGTAACGATATTAATATCATTAGGGAAGCCGATGGATGGGAGGTACAATATATCCTGCGTTTTGGTTCTTACATCAATGGAGAAGGTAAAGTTCATTTGTGGAAGTACAAGGCTTTGGATGATGGCACAGTTAAATTTGTTTCCGAAAGTGGTGACCCAATTCCAGATTGGATGCGTTGCAATTTCTTGCCGGATGAGCCTCTTGTTAATAAGGGGTAGGGGAATTAGAATGGGAATTAGAATTAGACATTAGAATGGGAATGGGAATGGGAATTAGAATGTCCCACTAACGCGACGCTGCTGCGGTTGAGTGAAAACTGACACTGCAAAACTTTAATTGGAACTATAACTACCGACATCTTTCCGTTTTCTTCAATAATTATTATATTTTCGTTGCTTTAAAAATGAGGTTATTCTAAATGACTTCAACAAACCTATTTAGAGAAACGATGCGATTTAAATGTCTAAGCTTTTCACAACTTTCTACGCAAGAATTATATGAGGTCATGGCACTACGCCAAGAGGTTTTTATTGTAGAGCAAGATTGCCCTTACCTTGATGCAGATGGTAAAGATCAACCGGCTTGGCATTTAATGGGCTTTGATGACAATCAGAAACTCGTTGCTTATACTCGCCTTTTAGACAAAGGTATTTCTTATCCAAAATATCCTTCCATTGGCCGTGTAGTCACTTCTCCTGCTGCGAGAGGAAAAGGCTATGGCGTTTCACTGATGAAGGAGTCAATTAAACAGATAGGCACACTCTTCGGGAAGCAGGATATAAAAATTTCTGCTCAGGTTTACTTAGATCAATTTTATCGTTCTTTAGGTTTTGAACCAGTAGGTGAAGGATATCTTGAAGATAATATTCCACATATTGCTATGATTTGGCGAGCGGGGTGAAGAAGTGAAGAATTAGAATTAGAATCAAAGTTAGAATTAGAATTTTAATTTTCAGCAGTAATAATTGGACTATATTTCCCTAACCCATCTACGCAACACTTGATATAGATATTCGTTTGATAAATTTGAAGTGACAACTAAGCTCATTTCTCGTCAAAAACAAGTCTAGTTTGTTCATTTTGGATAAACTTAGATTTTAAATCAAAAACAGTAAATTTACACTCTTTATTCTTAAATAAATCTCCTCTAACATGATTGCAATTGATACAGCTATTCAAACAAAAGTAGACCACTGGCTCAACAGTAATATTGACGACGAAGCGAAAGCAGAAATCAAGCGAATGATGGAAAGCGATAGTGCTGACGAAATCATTGACTCATTTTATAAAGATCTTGAATTTGGAACTGGTGGAATGCGTGGCATCATGGGAGTTGGGTCCAATCGAATTAATAAATATACGCTTGGTATGGCAACTCAGGGTTTTGCTAATTACCTAACACAGTCTTTCCCTTACCAGCAAATTAAAGTAGCGATCGCTTATGACAGTAGAAATAATAGCCAGTTTTTTGGCGAAATCACTGCTGCTGTATTTTCGGCCAACGGTATACACGTTTACCTTTTTGAAGAGCTACGACCTACCCCAGAATTGTCATACGCTATCCGTAAGTTGAATTGTCAAGGAGGTGTTGTATTGACAGCTTCTCACAATCCAAAAGAATACAATGGTTACAAAGCCTACTGGGATGATGGTGGCCAGGTAATTTCGCCACACGATAAAAACATTGTTGCTGAGGTCGCAAAAATAAAAAATATTTCAGACGTAAAATTTGACGCTGACGAAAGCAAAATAGAACGTATTTCTGAATTGATTGATGTACCATATCTTGATGCAATCGCGACCAATGTAGTTAGTCCTGAAGCAATTGCCAATCAACATGATTTAAAAATAGTCTTCTCCCCTATCCATGGAACAGGTATTACGATGGTTCCTCAAATTTTGGAAAAAATTGGTTTCACACAAGTGCGCGTAGTTGAAGAACAAGCGAAACCTGACGGTAACTTTTCAACTGTTGTTTATCCAAACCCTGAGGAATCAGAAGCGATGAGCATGGCACTAAATTTAGCCAGAGAAATTGATGCAGATCTTGTAATGGGTACAGACCCTGACGCAGATCGTGTAGGTATCGGTGTAAAAAATCACCACGGCGAATGGCAGTTAATGAATGGTAATCAGGCAGCTACCTGTATGATTTACTATTTGCTAAAAGCATGGAAAGCAAAAGGAAAATTAAACGGTAAACAATACATCGCAAAAACGATTGTAACTACAGATTTGCTAGACAAGATGGCCACTCACTTTGGTGTAGAAACATACAACACACTAACTGGGTTCAAATACATTGCTGCCGTTCTAAAAGCAAATGAAGGACAGAAAGAATTCATCGGTGGTGGTGAAGAAAGTTATGGTTACTTAGTTAATGATTTTGTACGTGACAAGGATGCCATTATTTCATGTGCCATGTTAGCTGAGTTAGTTGCTTATGCAAAAGATGAAGGCATGAGTTTGTTTGATATGATGATGGAAATCTACATGCAATTTGGTATGTTCCGTGAAGACTTGATTTCGCTTAAGCGAACAGGTAAAAAGGGTTCTGAAGAAATTCAGCAAATGATGGCTGACCTTCGTGCTAACCCACCGAAAGTTGTCAACGGATCTGCTGTCGTCAAGATGCTTGATTACCAATCATTAAAAGCAACTGAATTAGCGACTGGCAACCAAAGTGATTTAGACTTCCCAACCTCTAATGTACTACAGTTTATCTTAGAAGACGGTAGTAAAGTTTCAGCTCGTCCTTCTGGTACAGAACCAAAAATTAAATTTTACTTTAGCGTACAAGCTCCTTTGGCTAGCAAAGATAAATTTGATGAGGTGTATGCTCAACTTGGCGATCGGATTCAAGGCATTATCAGTAGTATGAACTTGAGTTAGAATTAGAATTAGAGTGTGAATTAGAATTAGAGTGTGAATTAGAATTGCCTTCTAACGTGGAGAATGGGAATTAGAGTCAGCTTCAATTGAAGAGCTACGAATTGAGGAAAAACTTTAGCTGACATTGCAACGCTAACTTTAACTACAAAGGTGTTATCTCAATCACGGGGATGGCACCTTTGCTATTTTAGAAATAGTCTCGGAATTATTAGGTAATAGTTCGTTAAGCAAGTAACAAAAGTTATTTTTGCAACCTAGCCACAATAAAAAAGATTGAAAGATACATACAGACATAAAGGTTTACGGAAAAAATTAATCGACTCTTTGAGAGTAAGAGGTGTCAAAAACGAGCAGATACTTGAAGTAATGAATACCATTCCGAGGCATTTCTTTTTGGAGAAAGCATTTGAAGAATGGGCTTACCAAGACAAGGCATTTCCAATTGATTGTGATCAAACCATTTCTCAACCTTATACCGTTGCTTTTCAGACAATGCTACTCGAAGTAAAGCAACGAGAAAAAGTGATGGAAATTGGTACCGGCTCCGGTTATCAGTCATCTGTACTGGCAGCGCTTGGTGCTCGAGTTTACAGCATTGAACGCCAAGAACCTTTGTACAAAAAAGCAAAAAAATTCTTACCACTTATTGGTTTTCCAAATATTCGATTATTCTTCAGAGATGGTTATAAAGGCCTGGCTGAATTTGCGCCTTTTGACAAAATATTGGTGACGGCAGGCGCCACTAAGGTTCCTGAATTACTAAAACAACAATTGAAAATTGGAGGTATCATGGTCATCCCTGTGGGGCCAGACAAGGTGCAGGAGATGTTGAAAATCACGCGGATATCGGAGATTAAATTTAAGACGGTTTCTTATGGCGATTTTAAGTTTGTTCCTTTTGCAGAAGGAGTGGAAAAGAAGTAGGGAGTGGGAAGTGGGGAGTTGGAAGACCTTCTAACGCGGGACTCCGCGATCGAGTAAAACTTCCCACCTCCAACTTCCCACTCCCAAGGCAATTTGCAATCAAATTGCTTAATCAATTTTTCGTCCACCAGCAGTTCTAGACTTCACTGAGACTTTCTTTATTTTTTTCAGGTTGACGAGTAAAGAAGCGTAAGCGCTTTGACTTGTTGTGTAAAACTTAGTGCCATCATAGGTTACCTCGCCTCCTTTGCGTTTCCAATTAGAAGCTAACAATGCATAACGGTTACCATATTTTGGGTTGGGACCAAACATGAGATAACGGTCGTCATTGCCATTTTCAAAAGCAACAGCGAAGCGGTTTTCCTTTGGCATAAAAGTCATAACACCTGGAGTTCCTTTTTTTATTCTAATTTCTTCTACCTTACTTCCATTGACTACTTTGATTGATCCTGATTCGATTTTTGAGCCACCTTTGGTAATCTCACGTCTTAAAACAACATCTTCTGACAGATAGAATTGGATCTTTTTTAAGTCTGATTCTGACCAATCATTTTTCTCATATAGCTTTTGAGTAAATGGAGTCAAACGAGGAGCACAAGAGGAAAACATTGCAACAATTCCAAGTAATGCAATGAACGTAAATAGGTTTGAAATCTTCATAATTATATTATTTATGGTTCTTTGACTATAAAAAACTGGGTTGGCTTAATGCCTAAATATATATTTCTCTATACTATATATACAAATATGCCCCTCAAGCGCCCAAAACACAAGACTATTAACGAATTATTAACGCTAAAGTCAGTCACAAATTAGGAGATATTTTCTTACATAAAATTACAGACACCTCCATATTTGTAGTAGAAACTAAGTAAAGAAGCACAAAACATTTAATGGAACCTACAAATAATTTTTACTGTTATTCAGCAGTAATTAGCCAAATTATTTTGCTTAAGCTGCAATAGCAGTAAGCCGAAAAGACTACCTCCAAGTCGTTGTTCTCGAAAAAACTCAATAGTATATTTCTATATCAAAGTTTTAGAATCAACATTATCATAACGCTAAAAGTATTCAGGTTCACTTATGAAAAAACTAGTCTCAAAAGATCAAACAAACATTAGTAAACTACTATTGGTATTAGGCATTTTAGCCTTCACATCTCAGCTATATGCTGAAGTTACTTACTCTATTCCGCTAAACGCCAAGGAACATCAAATTGGCAACATGCTGGAGTGGAGTACCGAAACGGAAATTAACAGTCGAAATTTTGAAGTCCAAAAATCATTAGACGGTGTTCAATTTGATCATATTGGTGAGATTGATGCTGCTGGTATGACTAACAATGGAAAGAGCTATCGCTTCCTAGACACTGGAGTTGGCGAAGCAAAAGTATTCTATCGTTTAAAACAGATCGACATAGATGGCATAACAAATCTTTCGCAAACCGTAATGATTAATAAAACGATACAAAATCAATTTATGGTGGTAGCGATGACCAATACTACTTTTGACAAAACCTTTCAAATCACAGTTGACATTATTGATGACATTGCAATAGAATATCATATCTACACACTTAAAGGGGATTTGATTCGTCAAAGCAAAGAAGAACTTTCGTATGGTTTAAATGACATTTATATTGACTTGGAAGATGAGAAAGAAGGTTTTTATAAAATAATTATTCGCCTCAATGAAGAAGAAGAAAATCTGATTGTAATGAAAACAGATGATGCTACTAAAAAGCCTGCTGGCGTTGCTAGTCAACGGAAACAGAATGGTGGGTAATTAGAGCGTCCGAAGGCGGAAGTTCGAACCTCTCCAGCTGCGCGGCAGATAGAGACGGAAGTTTTTCCTCAAACATAGTTATATAGTTTCGAAGAATAGCTTAGATAAAAACTCAAGTTCAATTTCAAACAAAACACGCCCTGAATTGAACTTGAGTTTTTTACTTTCCCCTCTTTTCCTAATCTTGTTCAAGCGACTCAGTTTTCTTTTCAAATAATTACTCACACATTAAAAGCCCAGTCAATACATCCATTTCATGGCATAAATTTTGAAACCTAATAGACTGGTCATAGATGTCGACCCTCTTTCGACTCCCCTATCTCCCTCATGGCTTCTTCCAACAACCTCCTAGGAAGAAAATCACCTACACTGAAATTATTAATTAGGTTAAAATTAATCGTCATGAGCAAATTGCTATTGCAAAACGTTGTCTACGCTATTCTTTTCATTGCCTTCCTCATTCCAGGAACATTAAAAGCTGATTGTAAGTTTGAGAAAATCATTCAAGGTGAAGAATTACCTATTGGCATCATGCTAGAATGGTCTACTTGTATTGAAGAATCCAATTCCATGTTTATTGTTGAGAAATCAGAAGACGGAATTGACTTCAAAAATATTGGTGCTGTGAAGGGAGCGGGAACAGCAGCTTCTGTCACCGAATATAGTTTCTTAGATGTAAATGCGAAAGCGGAACGTTTGTATTATCGCTTGCGTCAAATTGACTTTGATGGTTCTTTCAGTTTTTCTCAAGTATATACGATCCATAAAAAAACAGCCAACAACTTTACTGTGGCACATATGTCTGCAATCACTGCTGTTGATAAATTTGAGGTTTCGATTAATGCATTTAAGGAAGGAAAATTAGCGTATGAGCTTTTAGACCTTAGCGGAAAAGTAATTCATAGCGCAACGATGAATGCAAAGAAAGGTAGCAATAAAGTAAGCGTTGATCTAACCGCTTATCAAGAAAATATTTATCGTTTGAAATTAAAGATGTCAGAAGAGGTTCAACAATTGACGTTTAAGAAAATTACATCTGAAGAATTTGAGAAATTGAACTTTGCGATATCCAAGGATTGTGAGAAGAAGTAAAATAGTATGAGAACGGAAGCCCAGACAAGCCGACCAAGAATAGGAAAATTCAAACATCAAACTCAAACTCAATTCCTTCGATCACATCCGGTGTAAAATTGAGTTTGAGATTGAATTTGAACTTGAATTTGGACTTGAATTTTAAAACGTTTTCAAATCACTGTTCCTTTCGAATATACTCCACGGGGACATTATCAACCAACCAAACACCATTTTCAGATTTATAAAAATCGAATTCATTGGCATGCATCGCAGCAGCATCAATGATGAGAATCACTGGTTT
>CALGLS010000002.1 GCA_937959375.1 uncultured Saprospiraceae bacterium | reverse complement strand
ATTAGACTTACCGGAGTATTTCAAAATCGACATGGTAGTGGTCATCGTGTACTCTGTTGGTCCAATTGGGTAGGGCTTGGGCGAAGTAGATGCCTTTTTGTTTTACTTTTTTGCCGGAAGGAGTTTTGAAGAAATCGTCTTTGAGTTCTATTCTGAAAATTATTTTTTTGATGTGTAAACCGTTATTTCGTGCAGCTTTGTCTAGTGCTAGAATGTGACGTGCTATCGTTTCGAAATCTATGTTTGTATTTTTTGAGAAGTTGAGTTGACCTGAGTTGGAGAATTCTAGGAGGTAGTGCCATAGACCGAGTTGGTCGAAAAGGAGTGATTGCTTTTTACGACTTGTTTTTATTTTGGGAGACATAAAATCAACACTGAGACCATTTTGATGTGTTTTGTGAAATAAGAGTTTACTACCGGATTTGTCGGAGCATTCCATGATTTTAAAGTGGATATTGGGGCAGGTCGTTTCACAAGTTTTATAGGCCTCCAAAATCGTTTTATGAACTTTAGCATGGGTGTAGCCATTATCAAAAACGAAATAGCTGATCGGGGAGAAGTATCTAAAATTTTTACCTGACCAAGGGACTAGATATGGATTTTCTAATTTTCCTTTTCCAACGGTCCCAGATGATTTACTTTTTCCCTCGTTCTTGTGGATGAGTTCAGGGATGGATAGGATTACAAATGTGATGGATAGGATTAGTAGGAACCAATATCTTCGTTTCATGTTTTGGATTTGTTTTTAGAAACGAATGCAGGTATTTGTTTATTGCGAGTTTATCGTTTTTGAAAACTGTATACCAAATCAACTTCTTTTCCATCTTTGAAGGTCACGATGTAGTTACCAGGGTTTAGTTTTGAAATGTTTATTGCGTGGTTGTTGAAAGGTATTGTAATACTTTTGTTTTGTACATACTTATTACGTTTTTACGAAAGTAAAAGATAAATCAATAATATTCGAATTCTTGAATTTAATAAAGTAGGATCCTACAGGTAGCATAGAAATGTCAATAGGTTTGTTTTTAAAAGTGCCTGTTTTTATTTTTTGTCCCTTGATGTTAAATATCTGATATTGGATACTATACAAATGGTCGCAATTGCACGTCAGCATTAAGAAGTCATTGGTTGGGTTCGGAAATGGGAAGCCTTTGCAGGTGATTTCCTTTTTTTGAATGTTTTGACAGGTAGCTTTTAAAGAGTCGATGTTATTGCAACCTTCGTGATTTCCTACTAGTCTTAATTCATTGCCATTTTCTAGAAATTCGCATATGTTATAAAAGTCGCAGGTCTTTAGTTCTAAATTGTAAGAAATATCCAATAAAGGTAGATTTCTTAAGTTGAACTCATTGAGACTTTCAAGGCTTTCCAAACTATTGTTTCCTTGCATGGTAAATGATTCCGTTCCTAGGAAATCGAAACAGCCAAAGCCGGATAGATTTTTCAGACTGTCATTTAGAATTATTCGTATGTTTCTGCCAATGAATTCTAGATTGTCGAATGAGCACAAACGATCTAAATTTTCATTGCCAATAAGAATGAAATCTGTGAGGATATTCTGTAATGATTCTAGCCCGTCTAAGCTTTCTAAATTTGTATTATTAGCTATTCGAAATGACCCTTGAACTATTTCTAAAGTGGAAAGTCCTTCCAAGTTTATTAAGCTATCTTGATATTCAATTCTAAACTGAGCGTTGATTTTTCGTAAATTTTCTAAACCTCTTAGAGACTTAAGACGTGGGTTATTGGCTATATGAAACTCACTGTCTAAGGATTCCAAAACAGTTAGTCCGTTTAGGTTTTCTAAATTATTGTTATAACTAATGTCAAATATTCCTTCTATCGTATGAAGGGAAGAAAGCCCTTCTAGGTTTTTAAGACTATTATTTCTGTAAATATTAAATTCACCTCCAATGCGCTCTAGGGAAGAAAGTCCATTTAGACTTTTTAAATTAATATTGTTTCTAATTAGAAATTGGCTGTCCACAGTTACTAATCCTGAAAGTCCATCTAGATTTTCAAGATTACTATTACTTTCAATAAACACTTGGTTAATATCTTCAATTTGGGAAAGTCCATCAAGGTTTTGTAATGATGCATTGAAATAAATAAATAATTTATTTTCGATTTGTGTTAAAGATTTTAGATCGTCTAATGAGTGTAAGAAAAAATTACCGTAGAGTTGTAGCGAACCATTTATTTTTTTTAATGATGACAGTCCATTCAGATTGTCTAAGTATGTACAAGAATTAATACTAAGCCCTCCAACTTCTTCTAAATTCTTTAAGGAGTCAATATTTGTGATATTGTTGATGGTTTCTCCAATAACTACTGTTCCTTCTATTTTCTTGCAATTCGGATATTGATTAATAAAATTATCAAGCTCTTCTTGTGTGTTAAATGAAATGCCATTGGGTAAGCAACTTTGTGCCAAGCCAATCGAAAAATTTAATGCAGAAATTAAAAAGAATAGAAAAAATAAATTTAGTTTTTTTAAAGTCATAGCGATTTACGTTTTTACAAAAGTAAAAGATAAGTCAATTTTTTTATCGTTTTTGAATTTAATAAAGTAGGTGCCAGCATTCAGCATAGAAATGTCAATGGGGACATGATAAAAAATACCATCCTTAACTTCTCGACCATTGATGTCGAGTATCTTGTATCGAATATTGAATTGATGATCACATATGCATGAGATCATTAGAAAGTCATTGCTTGGGTTGGGGTAGGGAACACCTTGGCAATCAATTTCTTGCTCACTTGAAGATTTGCAAGATTCTTTTAATGCAGCAAGGTCACTGCAATTTTCGCCATTCTCTTCTAAAGTGATTTCTCCTCCGTTAGATATATAATCACAAAGACTTCGTATGTCGCAGGTGTTTAATAATTCGTTTTCTGTGATTGTAATGTTGGTTAAGCTTCTAAGTTCAAGCGATTCGAAAGCTTCCAAACTTGTTAGCTTTTCATTTCTAGAAATTGTCAAGGTTTCACTACCTCGTAAATCTAGACAACCGAAGCCGGAAAGGCTACTGAGGTTGTCATTGGAGAAAATTTCAATATTGCCTCCTATAAATCCTAATGAATTGAAAGAGTTTAAATTTGTAATCGAGTCATTGTATGAAATTGATAAATCCGAACGTATTTCCTGTATCGATTCCAATCCCTTTAAACTTGGTAAAGTACGATTGTCCTCTATGATTAAAGAACCTTTTACGGAGTTTAAATTTGACAGAGCTTCTATATTTTCTAAATTATAGTTTAATACTATTTGAAGGTCTGTTATCGATTTGATAGATTCAAGACCATCTAGTGAGTTTAATGCGGTATTGGTATTGATAAGGATATTATTAATGTTTTGTATGCTACTTAACCCATTGATGCTTTCTAAACTTGAATTAAAATACAATGCAAGTATACCATCGATAGTTTCGAGGTTTTCAAGACCATTCAAACTTTTTAGGTTGTCATTGAAAAATATCCCTAAATTATTTTCTACAGTATGAAGAGAAGATAAACCTGACAAGTTTGTTAATTGTTCGCAGTTGGAAATAATAAGATCAAAAATTTTTGTAATGTGGCTTAAACCGTTCAAATTTGTAATGTTGTTTCCTACTATGCTTAATTCTCCTTCTATTTCAGTGCAGTCTGGGTAATTGATAGCAAATGCGTCAACTGCCTGTTGTGAGTTTAGGAATATGGATTCAGGTAAGCAATTTTGTGCCAAACTAACTGAAGGATTTGAGGTCCAAATAAGCAGAAATAATAATGAGTAGCTTAGTTTTTTTAAGATCATCGCTTTTGCGTTTTTACGAAAGTGAAAGATAACTCAAGTTCATTTGCGTCTTTTAATTTTAAGAAGTAGGTTGCAGGAACCAAACTTGAAAT
>CALGLS010000001.1 GCA_937959375.1 uncultured Saprospiraceae bacterium | reverse complement strand
GTAGGCACCCATTTATCCTCGCCTTCTATTGGTTGGTACTTAGGCATATTTCGGCTTGTATTGTAAGCATCTTCGTTGGCCCATTTGATGATGTGACTAGCTAGTTCTTCGCCCCATTCTTGCCCTGCTTTTTTTTGTATCTCATCAACGTTTTTGATATACTTCTGGATCATTCGCTGACGCAAAGTATCCACTAAAAACTCACGATACACAAGATGGCTGGCTACCCGCGTATAACTTGTAATCAAAGCCATTTGATAAGCGATATCCGTCTGTTTAGGTTTGATGGAATGCAAAGCATTGAGCGTTCCTTGCATGGAGTGATAAGAAGTATCAGCAGGGCAAATTGCCTCATAAGCAGCAATATTGCTGTAGGCATAGATTCGAGCTGCTACTGGGGGAGGGAAGAGATCTTCAGATACGATTTTAGTTAACTCCTGATTGAGTTCAACCAGCAAATCTGATGTAGCTGATAAGCTTTGACTTTCCACTTTTTCCGTTGTGGAAGTTTTGCAGGAAAACAATAAAACACTTAACAGACCAGTCAAAAGAAAAACTAAGAATCGATTATTTAAAGCTGCCATTAATTAGATTTTAATTATGGAAGTTGTTTGAAGTTATTCCCTATGGCTGCGCGTAAATCATTGATCCCGTGGAACTTCAGCTATTTTTCTTCCCGTAGCTTTGGCTACGAAAAGTAAAATAATCTTCGCCCACAGAATCAAGCACTTACGCTCGCCTTTAGGTGATAACTTTAAATAACTTCTAATTTAAACTTTTTAAACCGTTTACTAAAACAGTTTTCCTGTAGAAGATGGAGGTACAACCCCCAAATGTTTATAAGCTTTTTCTGTTACTTCTCTTCCTCTCGGAGTGCGTTGTATGTAACCCTCCATGATTAGAAACGGTTCGTGCACCTCTTCTATTGTACCAGCTTCTTCTGCCACAGCAGTCGCAATCGTGTTTAGGCCAACTGGACCACCTTTAAACTTGTGAATGATGGTAGAGAGAATTTTATTATCCATTTCGTCTAGTCCACTGCCATCCACGTTGAGGGCTTCGAGGCCATACTTCGCAATTTCTAGTTTGATGGTACCATCTCCTTTTATTTGTGCGAAGTCACGGATACGGCGGAGTAGTGCGTTAGCGATACGAGGTGTTCCACGACTTCTTCGAGCGATTTCTAGCGCACCTGCTTTGTCGATAGGAATGTCGAGAATCTGGGCAGAACGAGTGATGATTTTTTCTAGTACAGCAATGTCGTAATAATCGAGATGACAAGTGATGCCAAATCGAGCGCGCATTGGAGCGGTTAGTAAACCCATTCGGGTGGTTGCACCAATGAGGGTGAAAGGGTTAAGATTGATTTGTATGCTTCTTGCGTTGGGTCCGCTATCAATCATGATGTCGATGCGGTAATCTTCCATGGCGGAATAGAGGTATTCTTCTACGACGGTATTGAGTCGGTGAATCTCGTCAATGAATAGGACATCGCCATCGTCAAGATTGGTGAGTAGACCAGCGAGGTCGCCAGGTTTTTCTAGAACAGGGCCAGAGGTTAGTTTTAATTCTGCGCCTAGTTCGTTCGATATGATGTGGGAGAGGGTTGTCTTTCCCAGTCCGGGAGGTCCGTGCAGGAGTACGTGGTCGAGGGCTTCTCCTCTTAGTTTGGCTGCGCCAATGAAGACTTTTAGATTTTCAACGATTTTTGGTTGACCGCTAAATTCTTTCAGTTCTTTTGGACGTAGTGCTTTTTCTACTTTTACTTCTTCTTGTTCTTCTTCTTGCATGACTTGTTTTTTCATGGGACGGCGTCCATGTTGTGTTGCGCTACTGCTGCAATTCCTTAGTGGTTTTGTACCCAGATGACGTATTGATTGCTTAGGGTTTTTAGTTTTTTTGAGCAATCGTTTTCTGTGTTTTTGCTGAGTTCACAGATGAGCGCTCCTTTGCAGTCGTAAAGATAGCTTTTTGCATTTGTTTTAAATAGGTATACGTACTCAGAATTGTCTTTGTATTGGGTGATCTTCCAGATTTTCTTATCTCGTATAATTTGTTGAATCCAATTTGTTTTTAGAAGGTTTGGAACTTCAGTGCAAGCTGGAGGTAAATTGGAAGCTTTGGATGATGCTTTAATACAGGTAATGTTGACGCCTTTATTCTCAGCCATGCAAATACTCATGTAATCCGTGACCTCTTCATAATCGAAAAAGATGACCTGTTGGTCTTGGAATTTGAAATCAGGATCAGAAATTTCCATTGGTAGCCATTTTTCTCCATTTTCTACTTGGAGTAAAAACTGACAGCCGTCTAGATTCTTCATGTCGATTACAGTGGCTTTGGTTTGACAAGTTTCCACTGGAACTTGATTATCGGTAGTGGTAGAAGCCTGTTTGGTTTTACAGGAGAAAATGAGCAGGATTGAGAGCGCTAATAGTATATTTTTCATGATTTATCTATAAATGTTAAGGCTTTGAGAATTGATGAAACTTGTGTAAATATCCTGCGTTTGGGCTAATGTGCTCCAAATTACTTTTGTATTTCTTTTTTGAACAACCTCACAAAAATAACTTGTTATCTTTTAGTAATTAATTACATTTGTGCAAATTTTTCTAAAACCTCATAGCATACTATATAACTGAGTATGAAAGAGTAGGACAAAAATAGGAATAAAGAACAGAATGTTAAACATACCAAATGATCCAATTATTCCTTTTATCTAAGGTGATTAGGTGTATCAGATGCAGCTATGATCAATTTTTTGGTTTTAATAAATAAGTTTTAAATAAATAAAATATGTCTTCTAAGATTTTTTATACACATACTGATGAAGCGCCAGCTTTGGCTACCAAGTCGCTTCTTCCTATTGTTCAAGCATTTACGAAGCAATGTGGAGTCGAGGTGGAAACAAAAGATATTTCTCTTGCAGGAAGAATCCTTGCTAGTTTTCCTGCTTACTTAAAGCCAGAACAACGCGTCACTGATGCATTGGCTGAGTTGGGTGAATTGGTAAAAAAGCCAGAGGCAAATATCATCAAGTTGCCAAATATTTCTGCTTCTATTCCTCAGCTTAAAAAGACTATTGCAGAGTTGCAGGGAGATGGATTTGCTATACCTAATTATCCAGACGATCCTAGTAACGATGAAGAGAAAAGCATAAAAGCTGCTTACGATAAGATAAAGGGAAGTGCTGTAAATCCTGTTTTAAGAGAAGGTAACTCTGACCGTAGAGCTCCAAAACCTGTAAAGGCATATGCGAGACAAAACCCACATCGAATGGGTAAGTGGTCTGCAGACTCTGCGTCTCATGTTTCTACCATGGGAGCTGGAGATTTTGCATCCAACGAAAAATCTGTGACCATTGCTCAGGCAGGTAACGTTAAAATACAATTAGTAAGTGCGGGTGGAACAACTGTTTTGAAAGAAGCTGTACCAGTGCTAGAAGGAGAGATTATTGACGGTACATTTATGAGCAAAAAAGCATTGCTTGCTTTCTTTGAAGCTCAAATCGCAGATGCGAAAGCGAAGGGCGTGTTGTTTTCTTTGCACATGAAAGCAACGATGATGAAGGTCTCAGATCCGATCATCTTTGGTCATGCGGTGAAAGTATTTTTCAAATCTGTTTTCGAAAAGTTTGGAAAAGAATTGGACGAGGCTGGTGTTAATGTAAATAATGGTCTTGGTAATCTATTGGGTAACTTAGACAAATTAGCACCTGAAGTTAAAACAGCGGTTGAAGCTGAAATAGACAAGTGTATGGCTGAAGGCCCAGATTTAGCGATGGTTAATTCTGACAACGGAATCACAAACTTACACGTACCATCTGATGTGATTATTGATGCTTCGATGCCTGCCATGATCAGAACCTCTGGTCAAATGTGGAACAAAGACGGTAAGTCTCAAGATACAAAAGCAGTTATTCCAGATAGTTCTTACGCAGGTATCTACCAAGCGACGATCGATTTCTGTAAAGTAAATGGTGCCTTTGATCCAACTACTATGGGGACGGTTCCTAACGTTGGTTTGATGGCTCAAAAAGCGGAAGAGTATGGTTCGCATGACAAGACATTCGAAATTCCTTCAGCGGGTAAAGTGCAGGTCGTTGATGCTGCAGGTACCGTATTGATTGAGCATGACGTTGAGGAAGGTGATATCTGGAGAATGTGTCAGGTAAAAGATTTACCGATTCAAGACTGGGTTAAACTTGCAGTTAGTAGAGCAAGAGCAACTGGTGTTCCTGCTATTTTTTGGTTGGATGAAAACAGAGCGCATGATGCGCAGTTAATTCAAAAAGTAAATGCTTACTTACCAAATCACGATACGAGTGGTTTAGACATTCGAATTCTTTCTCCTGTAGAAGCGACTAAGGTTTCTATCCAACGAATGAAAGATGGAGAAGATACGATCTCCGTTACTGGAAATGTTTTGAGAGATTACAATACGGACCTTTTCCCAATTCTAGAGTTAGGGACAAGTGCAAAGATGTTGTCAATCGTTCCATTGATGAATGGTGGTGGTTTGTTTGAAACGGGTGCTGGTGGTTCTGCTCCTAAGCACGTTCAACAGTTCAACCAAGAGAATCACCTAAGATGGGATTCTTTAGGAGAGTTCTTAGCCTTAGCTGTTTCCTTGGAACATGAAGCTAAGACAAACAACAATCCTAAAGCACAAATAATAGCTGACGCATTAGATAACGCGACAGTTGCCTTACTTCAAAATGGAAAGTCGCCATCAAGAGTGGTCAATGAGTTGGATAACAGAGGTAGCCATTACTACTTAGCGATGTATTGGGCAAAAGAGTTGGCGAATCAAACGGCTGATGCTGAGTTGCAAGCTAAGTTTGCTCCTATTGCAGCGTCTTTAGAAAGTAACGAAGCAAAGATCGTAGAAGAGTTGATTACGGTACAAGGAGTGGCGATGGATATAGAAGGTTACTATTCTCCTAGCCAATCAAAAGCTAGTGAAGCTATGCGGCCAAGTGCCACTTTGAATGCGATCATAGATGCGATCTAATGAAAGTTTAAATTTTGTTTGGTAGATTT